>DAOVTC010000117.1 GCA_030633285.1 Flavobacteriaceae bacterium | reverse complement strand
TTGAATGCTGATTTTTTAAATTTATATCAAAATGCCTTAGATGCTGCAGATGAGGCCGTAGTGTTCTATTCGCCTCATGCAGTTGAAATAAAAAAATTAGAACCAATATCAAAAGAACAAATTGCCAAAGCATTTCAAAGAGATGATCTGATCATTTATACAGATCCAAAAGAGTTTAAAGATTTTCTTTTTGCTCAAAAATTAGATAATACAGCTTTGCTTTTTATGAGTTCAGGTAATTACGGTGGCTTAGATTTAGAGGATGTTAAAAAATTAATAGACGAATAAAAAGTATAGTAGATTATCAAAAAATAAAACATTTAATTAAAAAAAATAATATTTTATTATGCCAAACGAAAATACAGCAGATTATGGACCATTGAATCATTTATTTGGAACTTGGGAAGGAGATAAGGGAGAAGATTTTGCTCCGGAACCGGATGAAGATGCAACAAGTCCTTATTATGAAACAATCACTTTTGAAAGAGCAGGAGATGTTGACAATGCAGATGAGCAGGTTTTAGCGATTGTGAGATATCACATATCGGTTAGAAGAAAGAAAAACGATGAAACTTTTCATGATCAGGTTGGATATTGGTTATGGGATAAAGAAAATCAAACTATTATGAATTCGTTTACAATACCACGTGGACTATGTGTATTGGCAGGAGGAAAATTTGATGCAAAAAAAGTCAACAACTCAAGAATTACTTTAAATGTTGCTGCAAAACTTGGTGAAGAATGGGGTTTTGTTCAATCTCCTTTCATGAGAGATAATGCCAAAACATTAGAATTCACACAAAAAATGATAGTGACTAAAGACATACTAAGCTATACTCAAACTACAGTTTTAGATATTTATGGTCGTATTTTTAACCACACAGATTTTAATACTTTAAAAAAAGTTTAATCTATGAATTGGTATCTTATAGTATTAAAAAAATATAATGTTTTTACAGGTAGAGCCAGAAGGAGTGAATATTGGTATTTTGCATTATTTAATTTTTTAAATTCTATTTTAATGTCTCTGACTGATATAACATTTGGAATGTATAATGAAGAAACTGGATATGGACTTTTGGGTACAGTTTATGGTTTGCTGGTACTAATTCCTGGTATTGCAGTAGCAATTAGAAGAATGCATGATGTTGGTAAAAGTGGTTGGTTTATACTTATTCCTATTTATAACCTTGTTTTGGCAGTAACACCTGGTATTATTGGTGAAAATAAATATGGTTCTGATCCAAAGGATGAAGCTCTAGATGTTCACAATAAATTAGATAATTAATTAGCAGTTTTCATTTACATTCATTAAAAGCACTTTTTTTATTTAATAGATATTCAATTTATCTCTTTATAAGAGATAATACTGTCTTTTATGATACTTCTGTTACTTTTCTCTATTTAAATTCATTCTAAATTATGTTAACATCTTTTTAATTTTTAATTTTGTACCCATAATTATTAAAATTATTAAAATGAAGATTAATAGAAATACTAGAATTTCAACTTTAATCAAAGAAAATAATGAAACTATAGGAGTCATTGCTACGATAAACAAGAATTTCTTAAAGTTAAAAAATCCTATTTTACGTAAGGTGTTAGCACCTAGAGTTACTATCGCAGATGCAGCAAAAGTTGGAGGTGTAAAAATTGAAATTTTGATTGATAAATTGAAAGAAATTGGTTTTGAATATGAAAGTGAAGATAAAATAATTACCAATACAGCTACTAAAAAAGCACATATAAAAGAGTCTACTCAATTAAAATATATTCAAAATTTGGTAACCTTAGATGTTCGCCCATCACTTGATTTAGGTGAAGACCCTTTCAATATTATTATGAAAGAAATAAAAATATTGAAAGATGATCAAACTTTGAAAATTATAAACTCATTTGAACCAATACCTTTAATTAGAAAATTGCAATCAAAAGGTTATGTATCGTGGACAGAACGTCCGGAAGAGGGAATAGTCCATACTTTTTTTAAAATAGATAAATCTAAATGGGTTGATAATGAAATAGAAGAAGCTGTTAAAATAAGCAAGAAAACTTTTGAAGAACAATTGGCAATTATTGGAGATAATTATAAAAGTATTGACGTTAGGCAATTAGAAATGCCTGAACCAATGGTGCAAATTTTAAAAGAAATTGAAACCTTAAAAAAAGGTCAAGCTTTATATGTTGATCATAAAAAAATACCACAGTTTTTATTACCTGAATTAGAGCAGAGAGATTTTGATATCTTATATAAAGAGATAGATTGTAATCATACAAAATTAATAATATATAAAGGTAATTAAAAGTAAATGAGCACTTTAAATTCAAATAATGCACCAGATGCAAGTGTTGTAAAACCACATTTTATTTTTGGGTCTTTGGCACTTTTTCTTTTATCGATTATGATAATTTTAGCTGATAGCAATTTATTAGAATCGTATTTTAATAATAAAATTATTGCTATTACTCACATGGCAGTTTTGGGTTGGGCAGTTATGATTGTTTTTGGGGCGTTATACCAGTTAATTCCTGTAGTTTTTGAAACATCATTGTATAGTGAGAAATTAGCAAAATTTACTTTTTGGTTATCAGGTTTTAGCATTATATTTTTGACCTATACCTTTTGGATTGGTGCATATACCAGCTTACTAATTTATGCATCATTGTTAATGTTTATTTCATTATTACTTTTTATTGTTAATATATTTCTTTCCTATAAAAAATCTAAATTAAAGAATATATCATCAAAACTTATTATCACAGCTGTATTTTGGTTGGCAATTACTGAGTTGATAGGAACCTTAATAGCATTAAATTTCAAATACTATTTTTTATCTGAAATCCACTTACATTATTTAAAAATTCATGCAACTATAGGATTGATTGGCTGGTTTTTACTTTTAATTATTGGTGTAGGATCAACATTAATACCTATGTTTTTGGTTTCACATGAGCTTAATGATAAGAAACTAAAATATGCTTTTTATTTTATTAACTCCGGATTAATAGCATTATCTATAAATTGGTTTTTTATTCATCAATATTCTATTGATATACTTTTTTGGCTTTCTATTGTCATAGGAATTTTATTCTTTATTTCATTTGTTTACGATTCTTATAAAAAAAGAATGCGTAAAAAATTAGATATTGGCATGAAACCTACCATGTTATCAATGATAAGTGTTTTTTTACCTATTGTGTTGAGTTTGGTTATTACTTTAGGATTTGGAATCGATCAGATATTAATTAATAGAGTGATTACTTTATATGGTTTTTCAATAATTTTTGGATTTATTACAACACTCATTCTTGGTCAAACATATAAAACTTTACCATTTGTAATATGGCTAGATAAATATACAAACTTAGTTGGAAAAACTAAAACTCCTATGCCTAGGGAATTGTATTCAGAAAAAATAGCAAACATAAATTTTTATATATATCTACTTTTTATTTCTTTTATGGTTTTAGGAATATTTTTTAATAATATCTGGTTAATTAGAATAGGAAGTTATTTGTTATTGATGGTGGCAGTGCTATATAATGTAAACGTGTTTAAGATGATTTTTCATAAAGTTAAAATAATAGAAAAAAATGACTAAAGAAGAAATAACAATTTTTGAATTAGAAGTATTAGAATTGTTAAAAAATGTAATGGACCCTGAAATTGAAATCAATATTGTTGATTTGGGATTGATTTATGATATCGCTTATGATGGTGAAAAAAATATTGATGTTGAATTGACATTTTCAACTCCTTCTTGTCCGCTTGGAGATACTATAGTTAATAGTGTAAAAGAAGCAATTAAACAAAAACATGCAGGTTTTATTATAAATGTTGAGGTAGTTTTTGACCCACCTTGGACAACAGCCTTGGTTAGTGAAGAAGGTAAAGAATTATTGGGCTTATAGTTTTTTTGAAAGGTTTTTCTGAAAAACAGCTTTCGACCTTGCCAAACTTATTCTTTATATCCAAATCGCCGGAGTTGTTTTTTATCACTACGCCAGTTTTTATTCACTTTCACATAGAGTTCTAAATATATTTTTTTATTAAAGAATTTCTCTAGATCTTTTCTAGCTTCTGTGCCTACACGTTTAAGAGCAGAACCTTTATGGCCTATGATGATGCCCTTTTGAGTTTCACGTTCTACCATTATAACTGAACGGATTTTTATGATTTTAGTATCTTCAAAAAATTCTTCTGTTTCAATCTCAACGGCATATGGAATTTCTTTTTTATAATGCATCAAGATTTTTTCTCTAATAGCTTCGTTAACAAAAAAACGTTCAGGTTTATCAGTTAATTGATCTTTAGGGTAAAATGCAGGTGATTCTGGTAAAACTTCAATAATTTTTTCTAAAACATTTTGAACATTAAAGTTTTCAAGTGCCGAAATAGGGTAAACTATAGCATTAGGAACTTTTTCTTTCCAATAACTAAATTTTTCATCAACTTCTTCTTGTGTTGATTTATCAATTTTATTGATTAATAATAAAACAGGGACTTTGGCATTCTTAATTTTTTGAAAAAACTCTTCATCTTTTAATTCTTTTTCTCCAATTTCAACCATATAAATTAAAATATCAGCATCTTTAAAAGCAGATTTCACAAAATCCATCATTGATTTTTGCAGCTCATAAGCAGGTCTTATTATACCTGGTGTATCAGAAAAGAGAATTTGAAAATCTTCACCGTTTACAATGCCTAAAATTCTGTGCCGAGTAGTTTGCGCTTTTGAAGTGATAATTGATAAGCGTTCACCAACGAGTGCATTCATTAAAGTTGATTTACCAACATTCGGATTTCCGATAATATTTACAAATCCAGCTTTGTGTTTTGACATAAAAATTAGAATAATTATTGAAATACAAATGTAAGTTAATTTAGTTAGATTCTTAGTCAGGATTT
>DAOVTC010000186.1 GCA_030633285.1 Flavobacteriaceae bacterium | reverse complement strand
TCTATTAAGAGGGCAAAAGCCTAGAGTTTCATTTGGTAATAAATGGTTAAGAAATTCTATTATTGAAATTTATAAAGATGATATTGTAAGGTATACTCCTATATTAACTTCTAATTTTGATGAGAATGCTGTTGAATTATTAAAACAAGGTAAGATACCACAATTACGGGCCTTAAATATACATAATGGTACTATTTATAAGTGGAATAGATTGTGTTATGGTATAAATAACGGAGTGCCTAATTTGCGCATTGAAAATAGATATATTCCTTCCGGGCCAACAGTTAAAGATGAAATAGCAAATGCTTTATTTTGGGTAGGAGTGATGCAAAGTATGCCAAAAAAGTATAAAAAGATTTATGATAAAATTCCATTTCGTGAAGTAAAAGGAAATTTTATTAATGCAGCAAGAACCGGAATTAATACTTATTTTAATTGGTTTGGTAAAGGAATTTCAGCAAAACGATTGATAAAAGAGCAATTATTACCATTGGCATATGAAGGGCTAATAAAATCGAAAATTGATGAAAAAGATATTTCTTATTATTTAAACATAATAGAAAAAAGAGTAGATACTCATCAAACCGGTAGTGTTTGGATTACAAACAGTAACAGAAAATTACGAAAAAAACTAACAAAAGATATTGCAAGTGCAACGCTTACATCATGTATGTATAAAAAACAAATAATTGGAAAACCAGTACATCAGTGGAAATTAGCAAATCCCAAACAATGTGTTGATATGGATTTAAAGAATATTGAGTTAGACAAGTTTATGACTACTGAAATTTTTGTGGTTAATGAAGATGATTTGGTTGATTTGGTAGTTAAAATAATGGAATGGAAGAATATACATCACATTCCCGTTGTAAATAATAAGAATAAAGTTACAGGTTTAATAACAAAAACAAATTTGAATGAAATTGATTTAAATAAAAACAAACTAATTATAGCTAAAGATATTATGATAAAAAACATAATAACTGTAAGTTCTGATACATCATTTAAAGAGGCTAAAAATATGATGATAAAAAATAAAGTTGGTTGTTTACCAATTCTTGAATATGGTGATTTAATAGGAATGTTAACTAAAAACGATTTAATAAAATTACAAGATACTTCGTCAGGAAATGAATAAAACTAAAAAAATCTTTACCTGTTATCATATAAATCCTGATCGTATTATAGGTGAGATAAAGGGGTCAAAACAAACTCCAACTGTTGTAATTTTGGCTGGCATACATGGTAATGAACAGGCTGGAGTTGAAGCTTCAAAAAAAGTATTACATAAAATTAAAGAAGAAAATATTAAGTTTAGAGGAAACTTATATGTAATTTTTGGGAATATAAATGCCTCAAAAAAAGGGATAAGGTTTGAAGATATTGATTTAAATAGAATATGGAAAAAAGAAAATATTGAAGACCTAAATAATAGTTCAATCAAACAAAATGCCGAAACAAAAGAACAAATAGAAATTTATCACATTATTAAAGAAATTTTAAATAATGATAAAGGTCCATTTTATTTTATTGATTTACACACAACTTCTTCAGCCACGGTACCCTTTATTACAATTAGTGATTCTTTGAATAATAGAAAATTTTCATCCAATTTTCCTGTTCCTGTTGTACTTGGAATTGAAGAATATTTAGATGGTCCGCTTTTAACATTTATCAATGAATTTGGTCATATAGCATTAGGATTTGAAGGAGGTGAACATCATGAAGAAAAGTCAGTTATTAATTGTGAAGCATTTATTTGGAAAGCTTTGGTACATTCAAAATGTTTATCTAGGAAAGATATTTCTAATTATGAAGATTATAAAAAAGAACTTTCAAATTTATGTTGTAAATATGAGTTTTTTGAAATTAAGTACCGTTATGGATTAAAAAAAAGTGAAGATTTTAAGATGAATTCAGGATTTATAAACTTTGAGCCAATCAAAAAGAATCAACATTTAGCACAAAGTAATGGTCAACTAATTACTGCTGGTGAAGATGGTAGAATTTTTATGCCTTTATATCAAGAATTAGGTGAAGATGGATTTTTTATTCTTCAAAAAATTTCAAAATTTTGGATGCAAACTTCAATTTTAACAAGAAAATTAAAAATTAATCATTTTTTACGTTTAATTCCCGGTGTAGAAAAAGATCCAAATAATAACTATACTTTAATTGTTAATCCTAGAATTGCTAAATTCCTGGCAAAAGATATATTCCACTTGTTAGGCTATAGAAAACAAATTTATAAAGATGGAAAATTGCACTTTATTAAGCGTGATAGACGAAAAACTACGTTTGAGTGAGTTTGATTAAATCAATTTGAAGTAATTTTTTAAAATACCTAAGGCATAATTACTGGCAATTTGTTTTGCAAACTTTGAAAAATCTATATGTGAATTATCATTTGCCTTATCGGACATGGTTCTAATTATACTAAAAGGAATTTGATACTCGTAACAAACTTGAGCTACAGCAGCACCTTCCATTTCAACACAAATTACGTTTGGTAAATTATTTTTAATATTTTGGATTTGTTGTTTGTTAGATATAAATTGATCACCACTAGCTATATCACCTAAAAAAAT
>DAOVTC010000143.1 GCA_030633285.1 Flavobacteriaceae bacterium | reverse complement strand
TTTTTATTTTAGATAAAATCGATTTTAATTTTATTTGATTTGGATCAGGATACCTATTTAATCCATTTTTATATGGATTCTCATTAGCATCAAGAAAAATTGATATCTTATTTAAGTCATTGAATTCATTTTTAGCAGATACATAAGGTTTTAATTTTAAAATATTTGGTCTTACAAAATTTAAAATATCTATATTTTTTATAGGTTTTGCCTTTAAATTCATCTTCTTAAATTTAATTCATTAATATATTTCAATCTCATAGTTATTGCATTTTTATGTGCATATAATCCTTCAGCTTCAGCCATATTTTCAATGGCAAAACCAATATTTTGCAAACCTTTTTTAGTGATTTTTTGAAATGTCATAGCCTTTAAAAATGCATCTAAATTTACTCCACTATAAGCATTTGCATAGCCATTTGTAGGTAAAGTATGATTAGTTCCTGATGCATAATCACCAGCACTTTCTGGAGTAAAATTACCAATAAATACCGAGCCTGCATTTTGAATATTATTTACAAAAAAGTTTTGATTTTCTGAACAAATTATAAAATGCTCTGGTGCATATTCATTAATTAATTCCAAAGCCAGACTGTCTGACTCGCAATAAATCAACTTTGAATTTGAAATAGAGACTTTTGCTATTTCTTTTCTTGGTAAGTCTTCAATTTGTTTATTAACTTCTTTTTCTACTTTATCAATAAAATTTAATGATGTTGAAACTAAAATTACTTGACTATCTTTACCGTGTTCTGCCTGTGATAGTAAATCAGACGCGACAAAAGCTGCATTTGCAGTATCATCGGCAAAAACTAGCAACTCACTCGGACCAGCAGGTAAATCTATTGCAACACCATATTTTGTGGCTATTTGTTTTGCTGTTGTTACATATTGATTACCTGGTCCAAAAATTTTATATACTTTCGGAATAGTATTAGTACCAAATGTCATTCCGGCTATAGCTTGAATACCTCCTACCTTAATTATTTTAGTAATTCCACATAAATCTGCAGTATATAAAATTGCAGGATTAATTTTGCCAAATTTATCTGTTGGAGTACATAAAATAATTTCTTTGCATCCTGCAATTTGAGCAGGAACAGCCAACATCAAAATAGTTGAAAACAAAGGTGCAGTACCTCCCGGAATATACAAACCAATTTTTTGAATAGCTCGTTTTTCTTGCCAACAAGTTACACCTTTAATAGTCTCAACCTTCACTGGATTAGTTATTTGAGCACGATGAAATTTTTCAATATTAGATTTAGCTAACTGAATTGAATTTTTTAAATCATCTGAAATTTTAGTTTGAGCCTCATTTATTTCATTTTGACTAACAAAAATATCTTTAATCTCAGCTTTATCATATTTTTTGATATATTTTAAAACAGCTTTATCACCAAACCTCTGAATATCTATAAAAATATCAAGTACTGTTTTTTCAATATCTTCATAAGAACTTGTCGGCCTGCTTAATAACTCAGACCAAGATTCTTTAATTGGATTAACTATTTTTTGCATTATAATACCATTTTTTCAATTGGAACAACTAATAATCCCTCAGCACCAATAATTTTTAATTCATCTATTACTTCCCAAAATTTATTCTTTTCAATAACGGTATGAATAGAGCTCCAACCCTCTTCTGCCAAAGGTAAAACCGTTGGACTACGCATCCCGGGCAATATCTCAATTACTTCTTTAATTTTATTGTTAGGAACATTCATTAAAATATATTTTGAATTTCTTGCTTTTAAAACGGATTGCAATCTGAATTGAAGCTTTTTTAATATCACTTCTTTATCAGAAGAAATTTGTGGAGATACAGCCAATACTGCTTCCGATTTAAACATTACCTCAACTTCTTTTAAATTGTTCTTAAATAATGTACTTCCACTACTGACTATATCACAAATGGCATCTGCTAAACCAATACTTGGAGCTATTTCGACTGAACCTGATATTTGATGCAATTCTGCATTAATTCCTTTTTTATCTAAATATGCGTTTAACGTATTTGGGTAAGAAGTTGCTATTTTTTTTTCTGCTAAGTCTTTAATTGATTCATATTTAAATGTTTTAGGTACAGCCAATGACACTTTACACTTTGAAAAATTCAACTTTTCTAAGACTTGTATAGAATTTCCTTTTTCAATTAAAACATTTTCTCCAATGATAGCAATATCTACTACTCCATCAATTAAATATTGTGGAATATCACTATTACGCAAAAACATAATTTCCATTGGGAAATTTGAAGCTGTAGATTTTAACTGATCTAATCCATTACTAATAGAAATTCCGCAATCTTTTAATATTTTTAAGGAATCTTCATTTAATCTACCTGATTTTTGAATTGCAATTTTTAATTTGTCCATTTTTATATTATTGTGAAGAGTATACCAAATGGATATAAAAAAACCGTTTGATATACTCAAACGGTTTAAAATATTTTGAAATCAATCACAATATTTTCAGCTCGCTTGAGTGCAAGTATGAAAATGACGATGATGTAATTGAATTAGTTTCATTTTATGAATATTACTCTGCAAATTTAAACACATATTCTAAAAATCCAACTTTTTATTAAAAATAATTTAATTTTTTATATCTTTTCTTTTAGCATGTTCAAAACCATCAATCCACCATTGTTTCATTTTTTCTTTTTCAAATATTAATGAATTTGTTGTTAATACAGTAGGTGTATAATATAAATTAAGCTTAACATTTTTATGTTTTGCGGCTAATTTTCCTATAGAAATATTATGAATTTCAATGTAATTCTTCATAAAGTCAAAAAGATTTAAAGTAAGAGAAAAAGGGTTTCTTGAAGGCAATCGATTAAGTTGGGTAACTTCCGTTTCTAATATTATTGCATCAATTTCTGTAGCGCCTTGTTTAATCGCTTCTTCAATAGGTACCAAATTTGCAAATCCTCCATCTGCATATTCAAAATGATTTTTTACCAATAAACTCATAAAAGGCGCATAATTACTCGAAGCCCAAATCCAATCTCTAAAATCTTCACAGCTATTTTCTTTCAGAGATTTAAATTCTACTTGATTGAGTGTCAAATTTGAAACAGTTACAAACACATTTTTATTTGATTCTTTAACCAACTGAATGTATTTATCTGAAATATTATTATCAATCAATTTTTTTAAATTAAAACTTTCTCCAAAAGTTTTACTCCCTCTAATAAAACTCAACAAAGTATTAAAATGATTGATACTTACAGTTTTATGGTTATTTATTTTTTTAATTTTAAACGGACAGTTACTAAAAATCGTTTTCTGACAAACATTTGTATATAAGGTTTTTAGCTCTTTCACTTTACCTAAAGCCAAATGTGTAACCATTAAGCTACCAGTTGAAGTACCTATAAATAAATTGTATTTATTTTTCTTTTCTTCAAGTAAAAATTGAGCTACACCTCCAGCAAATGCACCTTTGCTTCCTCCTCCTGAAATAACTAATGCTTTCATTTTATAATATTTATTACAATAAATTTAGTCTTATTTTTAGAAAAAAATTACATTTGAAAAATTATTAGTAATAATCATGATTAAAATCACAGGTCTATATATATTATTCTTTTTTACCATATTTCAAATAACAGCACAAAATAAAAATATTAGCCTTAAGGTATTTGAAATTAATAATACGAGTATTAGGGCTATAGAAGTCGTAAATGATTCTACAGTTTGGTTTGCAGGCTCACATGGTAAATTTGGAAGAATTATTAATTCTGAATTACATATTGATTCGATTATTCACAATAAAAAATTATTAAATTTTCGTTCAATAGCATTTAATGGTGAATTTATCTTTCTTTTAAGCATAGAAAACCCAGCAATATTATACAAAATAAATGCTTTTAGTACTAAAATAAGTAAACCGGAAATAGTTTATCAAGAGAATCATGAATCAGTTTTTTATGACTCTATGACCTTTTTTAATAAACAAAGCGGTTTGGCTATGGGAGATCCAACAGAAAGTTGTTTATCAATTGTATTAACCAATGATGGAGGGAATTCATGGCATAAATTGAATTGTAACAAAATACTCGAGCTATTTGAAGGAGAAG
>DAOVTC010000011.1 GCA_030633285.1 Flavobacteriaceae bacterium | reverse complement strand
TTATCTCCCAAAGAAATTATTGAATATCAACATGTTATTCGTCGAATACCAATAGCTGATAATGTTGTTGAGTATGCGGTAAATTTGGCAACCAAAACTCGTCCTATTTCCAATGTTGCACCGGAAATTGTTAAGAATTATATTGATTGGGGAGCTGGTCCTCGCGCGTCTCAAAATTTAGTTTTAGCGGCAAAAGCTTATGGGGCAATTCATGGGAAGTATTCTCCTGATATTGAAGATATACAAGCCGTTGCACCTGGAATTTTATACCATAGAATTGTAAAAAACTACAAAGCTGAAGCTGAAGGAATTACTGAAATCGAAATTATTAAATCATTATTTTGATATTTAGCAAACTAGGTCATAATTTTCCATTAAATATTACTTTTTCACTTCAATTACGACATTAAAATAATATTTAAATTACTTATTGTTAATACAATAAAAAAATTGTAATTTCGCAGCCCTTTTTAATGAGTACAGATTTGAAATTGGGTGATTTTTTATAAAGTTAAACTCTCTTATTAGTTTTTATCGTTTAAAAATCTGAAAAACAATAAGATACAAATTAATGGACATATGTCTAAATTAGTAGAAAAAATTGAATTATACACTAATGAAGCTGATAAGCTAGGTGTAAAAGTTGAAGCAGATTTATTTAAATTGATTACAAAGGGTCTTGGACCTTCAATTTACAAGGATGATGCTGAAACTGTTTCTTGTTCTCAAAAATCAGAATTAGAAACTGTAAAGAAAAATTTCCTAATCAAAAAATTAGGTTTAAAAGATGGTGAAAATTTGGATACAGCTATTCAAACTGTATGTGAAAAAATGGGAACCGGAAATAAAAAGAAATACAGAGCTATTTTTTATTACCTGTTAGTTAAAGAATTAGGTGCAGAATCAAAATATGATGTTATTGATGAAAAAACTCCTAAAGCTAAAGAGGAAGTAAAAAAAGAAGTAAAAGAAACTCCAAAAGCTAAAGAGAAAACTCTTAAAGCTAAAGAGGAAGTAAAAGAAACTCCAAAAGCTAAAGAAGAAGCTCCTTCAGTAAAAGAGAAAACTTCTAAAGTTAAAGAAGAAACTCCAAAAGCTAAAAAAGTTGTAAAAAAGGCTGTTGAAGTTAAAGAAGAAGATGTAGAAGAAAAACCTACTTTTGACTTAAAAGAAAACACTCAAGAATTTTTAGATGATTTTGATTGGAAGAGATATGAAGAAGGTATTGAAACTATAGATCAAAATAAATTAGATGAGTTTGAAAAAGCTCTTGAAAATACAGTTGGTTTTGTTGAAGAACGTCAAGTTATTGATGGTACAGTTGTTAGACTTACTGATCGTGAAGCTATTATTGATATCAATTCAAAATCTGAAGGTGTTATTTCATTAAATGAATTCAGATATAATCCGAGTTTAAAAGTTGGTGATACTGTTGAAGTTAAAGTTGATAAACTTGAAGATAGTACAGGTCAATTGGTTTTATCACATAGAAAAGCTAGAGTTATTAAAGCTTGGGATAGAGTTAATAAAGCTCATGAAACTCAAGAAATTGTAACTGGTTATGTGAAATGTAGAACAAAAGGAGGTATGATTGTAGATGTATTTGGTATTGAAGCTTTCTTACCTGGTTCGCAAATTGATGTAAAACCTATTAGAGACTATGATCAATTTGTTGATAAAAATATGGAATTTAAAGTGGTTAAAATTAACCATGAATTCAAAAATATTGTAGTTTCTCATAAAGCTCTTATCGAAGCTGATTTAGCTGAACAGAAAAAAGAAATCATCAGTCAATTAGAAAAAGGACAAGTATTAGAAGGTGTTGTTAAAAATATCACTTCTTATGGTGTTTTTGTTGACCTAGGTGGAGTTGATGGATTAGTTCATATTACTGATTTATCTTGGAGTAGAATTAATCACCCAAGTGAAATTGTTGAATTAGACCAAAAATTGAATGTGGTAATTTTAGATTTTGATGATGAGAAAACTAGAATTCAATTAGGTTTAAAACAATTGAGCAAACATCCATGGGATGCTTTAGATGAAAATCTAAAAATAGGTGATAAAGTAAAAGGTAAAGTTGCAATTATTGCCGATTATGGTGCTTTTATTGAAGTAAGTAAGGGTGTAGAAGGATTAATACATGTATCAGAAATGTCATGGTCAACACATTTGCGTTCAGCTCAAGATTTTGTTAAAGTAGGTGATGAAGTTGAAGCAGTAATTTTGACATTAGATCGTGAGGATAGAAAAATGTCAATGGGTATTAAACAATTACAACCAGACCCTTGGTCAAATATTACCAAAAAATATCCTGTAGGTTCAAAGCATACAGGTACAGTTAGAAACTATACTAATTTTGGTGTATTTGTTGAACTTGAAGAAGGTATTGACGGTTTAGTTTATATTTCTGATTTGTCTTGGACTAAGAAAATTAAACACCCATCAGATTTTGTTAAAGTAGGTGATAAGTTAGAAGTTGAAGTTCTTGAATTAGATGTTGAAGGGCGTAAATTAAATCTTGGTCACAAACAAACTACTGAAAACCCTTGGGATAAACATGAAGAAACTTATACTATTGATTCTATCCATAATGGAACTGTAAAAGAAATTACTGATAAAGGTGCAATAGTTACTTTTGAAGATGGTGTTGAAGCTTTTGTTCCTGGACGTCACATGGAAAAAGAAGATAAATCTAAAATAGCAAAAGGAGAGACTTACGACTTTAAAGTTTTAGAATTTAATAAAGAATATAGAAGATTAGTTATTTCTCACACGGCTATTTTTAAAGCTCAAGAAGAAAAAAATATCAAAATCGCGAAGAAAAAAGCAGATTCTGCTGAAAAAACTACGTTAGGTGATATTTCTGGTCTTGCTGCTTTGAAAAAGAAAATGGAGGCGGATAACAAATAATCTAGATTAAATATTATAAAAGTTAACCGCTCTTATCTTGAAAATAACAAGATTTGAGCGGTTTTTTTATTGTCAAATATCAACTATAAAGTATATTTGTAACACTTAAATAAAAATCATGACTTTAATAAAATCTATCTCAGGAATAAGAGGTACTATAGGTGGTAAAATAAATGATAACTTAACCCCACTTGATGCAGTGAAATTTGCTTCTGCTTATGGTGTTTGGCTTATTAATAGAAATAAAAATAAAGAAAACTTAACTGTAATAATTGGTAGAGATGCTCGTATTTCAGGGAAAATGATATCTAGTTTGGTTTCAAATACTCTGGTTAGCTTAGGAATTAATATAACTGATTTAGGCTTATCAACGACACCTACAGTTGAAGTTGCAGTAACACTTGAAAATGCTGATGGAGGAATTATTATTACTGCTTCCCATAATCCAAAACAATGGAATGCTTTAAAATTATTAAATGAAAAAGGAGAGTTTTTAAATGCCGATGATGGAAGTAATATTTTAGAAATAGCTTCAAAAGCAGATTTCAATTATGCTGGTGTTGATGATTTAGGTATTTATAAAAAGAAAAAAAATTATATCAATAAACACATTGAAGAAGTACTAAAACTTGAATTAGTTGATGTTGAGGCTATTAAAAAGGCTAAATTTAAAGTTGTTGTTGATGCTGTAAATTCAACTGGTGGAATAGCAATTCCAAATTTATTGAAAAAATTAGGAGTTGACTGTATAGAATTATATTGTGAACCAAATGGTGAGTTTCCGCATAATCCTGAGCCACTGGCAGAGCATTTAACCGATATTTCAAAATTGGTTGTAAAAGAAAAAGCTCATTTAGGAATTGTTGTTGATCCTGATGTTGATAGATTAGCACTTGTAAATGAAGATGGTACCATGTTTGGTGAAGAATATACTTTAGTCGCTTGTGCGGATTATGTTTTGTCTAAAACAACAGGTAATACTGTATCAAACCTTTCCTCTTCAAGAGCTTTAAAAGATATTACCAATAAACATAACGGAACATACCAAGCAAGTGCAGTTGGTGAAGTAAATGTTGTTGAATTGATGAAAAAAAATAAAGCTGTAATAGGAGGTGAGGGTAATGGAGGAATTATTTATCCAGCTTCTCATTATGGAAGAGATTCTCTAGTTGGAGTTGCTTTGTTTTTAACACATTTAGCAAAATCAAAAATGTCATGCAAAGAGTTACGAGATTCATATCCGAGTTATTTTATGAGTAAAAATAAAATTGAATTAACACCAGATTTAGATGTGGATTTGGTTTTGCAAAAAATGGCTGAAAAATATAAAAATGAAAGAATCAGTACAATTGATGGAGTCAAAATTGATTTTGCTAAGGAATGGGTACACTTAAGAAAATCAAATACTGAACCAATAATTAGAATTTATACTGAAAGTAATTCTCAAAAGTCTGCTGATGAATTAGCAGAAAACATTATAAAAGAAATATCTAAAATTGTATTTTAAAATAATAATTTTAAATTTATATTGATAATTGAATCCTTAAATGATGAATTTAGAACAATATTTTCAAAAATTTCGTAAAAATGTAGTTGGAATTGATCAAATATTTCCTACTCCTTTTGGTAATAAAAAGATGGTCTATGCTGATTGGACAGCAAGTGGTAGATTATATAGACCAATAGAAGAAAAAATATTGAATGATTTTGGCCCTTTTGTTGCAAACACACATACAGAAACTACATTCTCAGGTTCTGCAATGACCTTAGCATATCATGAGGCAAAAAAAATCATTAAAAATCATGTCAATGCTAGTGATGAAGATGTTTTAATAACTGAAGGTACTGGAATGACAGGAGTTATTAATAAGTTTCAACGAATCCTTGGTTTGCGAATTCCTGAAAATTTAAAAGAATTTACCTCTGCTATTCCAGAAGATAAAAAACCTGTTGTTTTTATTACGCATATGGAACACCATTCAAATCAAACATCATGGCTGGAAACTATTGCTGATGTTGAAATAATTCCTTATAATAATACGGGTTTAGTTGATATTGATGGCTTAAGAGATCTTTTAAAAAAATATAAGAATAAAACTCTGAAAATTGCCTCTGTAACAGCTTGTTCAAACGTAACAGGTATCCAACCTGATTATTTTAAAATCGCAAAAGTAATGCACCAAAATAAGGGTGTGTGTTTTGTCGATTTTGCATGTTCTGCTCCTTATGTTAAAGTTGATATGCATCCTGAGGATAAAGAAGCATACTTAGATGCAATATTCTTTTCACCTCATAAATTTTTAGGTGGTCCCGGAACTTCTGGAGTTTTGATTTTCAACAAAGATTTATACCATAATATGGTACCTGATAATCCTGGAGGAGGAACTGTAAACTGGACAAATCCATGGGGAGAACACAGTTATTTATATGATATTGAATTGCGTGAAGATGGAGGTACACCAGGTTTTTTGCAAACTGTTCGTATCGCTTTGGCAATTCAATTAAAAGATGAAATGGGTGTTGAGAATATTCATAATAGGGAAGAAGAGATTAATAAAAATGTCTTTAAAAAATTGAAATCTATTGATAATCTAGTTTTATTAGCACAACAACACGAAGATAGATTAGGAGTTTTTTCATTTTATATTAATGACTTGCACTTTAATTTAGGAGTAAAAATATTAAATGACCGTTTTGGTATTCAAACCCGTGGCGGATGCTCTTGTGCAGGAACTTATGGGCACTTTTTATTACATGTTGACCAACAAGAATCGCATGATTTGATTGAAAAAATTGCTGATGGATGTATGTTAGATAAACCAGGATGGATCAGAATGTCTATTCATCCAACAACTACAGATGAAGAAGTTGATTTTATTTGTAAAAGCATTAAAGATTTAGCCGAAAATTTTAAGGATTGGGAAAAAGATTATTCTTATGACAAAACTACCAATGAATTTGTGTATAAAGGTTTTGAGTATGGAGAAAAAGAATTGGTATCAAAATGGTTTAAAAATTAAATAACTCAATACATTATCTTGGTAAATTTTAGAATTATATAATTTAATATTAATAAATGCCAAAATTCATAGCTTTATTAAGAGGGATAAACGTATCTGGCCATAACAAAATAAAGATGGTCGATTTAAAAAATTCTTTATATACTTTGGGGTATAAAGTTATTCAAACGTATTTACAGAGTGGCAATGTTATTTTTGAATCATCAAGCGTAAACACTTCTAAATTAGAAAATCAAATTAGCACAATGGTTTTAAATGATTTTGGATATACTATTTCAGTATTGGTTTTAAGTAAAAAATCTTTTGTCAGTATTCAAAAAAATAATCCTTTTTTAAAAGATGAAAGTTTAGATATTAAAAAATTATATACTATTTTTTTTAATAAATCACCTGATAAAGAGCTATTTAATCAGATTAAAATTAATCCAAACTTTTCTGAAAAAATGATTTTACATAACAATGTAATTTATATGTACTATTCTAATGGTTATGGAAAATCAAAAGTGAACAATAACTTTTTTGAAAAAAAGCTAAAAGTTACAGCTACTACTAGAAATGGCAATACTGTACGCAATTTGAATGATAAATTGGTCTAGAAGTAATTAATTCAAAGTATTTCAGCATAATTACATTTGAAAACATATCTTTGCGACAGAAATTATCAAATTGATAATATCTAACTTATAATTTAACTCTCTAAAATACAAATGGCAAAATCGCAACAAACCTTTAATAAACTAGAAAAAGAAAAGAAACGTTTAAAAAAACGTGAAGAAAAACGAAAGAAAAAAGAAGCTCGTAAATTAGAAGCAAAAGAAAGTGGAACTAAAGGTATTCAATTTGCATATGTTGATCATTATGGAAATTTAACCGATACACCACCCGATCCTTCAAAAAAATTAAAGGTAGATGCGAAGAGCATAGAAATCGGAATTCCTAAAAAACAAGAAAGTGATATAGATGAAGATCCTGTTAGAAACGGTAAAGTCTCATTTTTTGATTCTTCAAAAGGTTTTGGGTTTATACTTGATTTAGAAAATCAAGAAAAATATTTTTGTCATGTAAGTGGTTTAATTGATGAGATTGCTGAAAATGATAAAGTATCCTTCGAACTTGAAAGAGGTATGAAAGGAATGAATGCGGTTCGTGTAAAAAAAATATAGATCTGATATTTAGAGTTTTAGATTTGAATATTTTTAATCATTAGAATTATTTTCTTTTCCTAAATGCTTGAATCTTTTGTGGGTCCAAAAATAATATTCAGGCTTATTTATTATTTGGCTTTCTAGTTCTTTCAAAAAAAGATCTGTGATTTGATAATCTTTAAAATCTCGTGGGTTTTCAGCTAGAATCTTACCAGTAGATTGGTAGTAACCACGCTTAATCCTTTCGGTTTGAAAATAAATCACAGGATAATTATATTTTTTTGCTAACATTTCAGCTCCTGTATGTACAGGTACATTTACTCCCATAAAAGTACTCCAATAATGTGCTTTTTTTAATTTAGGTGATTGATCACTTAATAATCCATAAATAGCCAACTCTTTTTTATCGGCATGTTCTTGCATTAAATCCATGAATTCTCTTGTTGGAATAAAATAAGCACCAAACTTCGTACGTGAAGATTTTACTTTTTGCTCAAAATACTTATTCTTGATTTTTTTGTAAGCAGCATATCCATTATATGGAACCAAATTATTGACATTAACAACCCATTCCCAATTGGCATAATGTCCTGCCATTATAATTAAACTTTTATTTTTACTGTAAAAATCATTTAAAATATCAATATTTTTATATGTAAACCTCTTGGATATTTCATTTTTAGAGATAGTAAATGATTTGATCATTTCCATAAAAGTATCAACAAAGTGTTGAAATGTTTTTTTCTCTATTTGTAAAAGTTCTTGACTTGATTTTTCAGGAAAAGCCAATTGTAGATTGTTTCTAACAACTTTTTTTCTATAACCAAAAACATAATATACAAAAACATAGATTATATCTGATAATATATATAAAACCCTCATTGGAAGAATAGATAAAAACCAAATGAAAGGATATACTAATATAAAAATTAATAATTGCATTTTATTTTTTTGATTGAACAAATATCGGATATAATTTTATCTTTGAGCTTTAAAAATAAAAATAATGGATAGAGTAGTTCTTCTAATAATTATTGCCAATGTTTTGTTTTCTTTTAAAGGATTTAAAGATCGAGTATTCTTTGAAAAATATAAATTCCAGATTGGCCCAATTATTAATGGTGAAAAAATTAGAGTCCTAACATCTGGTTTTTTACATGTTGACCAATCACATTTGTTTTTTAATATGCTGACTTTATATTTTTTTGCTAATTCAGTAATTGGCCATGTGGGTGTTTTAAAATTTTTAGTTATTTACATAGGATCATTACTGGCAGGTAGTTTGTTTGCTTTAACTTTTCATAAAAAAGAAGCCTATTATAGTGCTGTTGGAGCCTCAGGAGCAGTTATGGGGGTCTTATACGCAGCCATTATGTTAAACCCAGATATGAGATTATATATGTTTTTTATACCAATACCAATACCAGCATATATTTTTGGTGTAGGTTACTTGCTGTATTCCATATTTGGAATGAAAAATCAGTGGGGAAACATTGGTCATAGTGCACATTTAGGTGGAGCAATAGGAGGCTTTTTACTTACCATACTGTTGTATCCTCAAGTTATAGTTGAAAATCAAACAATGGTGTTGATTTTAGCTATTCCAATTGTATTGATGTTTATTTTTAAGGATAAACTAGAAAAAGGATAATAAAATTATAATTAATACCCAAATTTAAATTTTAATTTCCTTGTTTTTACTACATTTGCCGAACATTTTAAAAAGTAAAAAACACCTATTTTTTTTATAGATAATAAACTACAAATGGAAGAAAAGAAATTTGATATAAACTCACTCATTGGATTTGTTTTACTTGGAGCAATAATGCTTTGGTATTTTTATACCAACCAGCCAACTCCTGAAGAATTGGCCAAACAAAAAACAGAACAAATTCAAGATTCAATTCAAAAAACGCAGCAGCCCGTAAATCAAAATAATGATACTGCTAAAATTGAAGAAAGTGTAATTGTAAATCCTTCAGATTCATTAGGTTATGCACAGACGCAAAATAAATTAGGAGCTTTTGCTTACAGCTCAAGTTTACCATCCGCGAAAGCGAAAGAAACCATAATAGAAAATGAGTTGGTAAAAATAAAAATATCCAACTTAGGAGGTCAAGTTACAGAAGTGTTACTTAAAAAGTTTAAAACTTTTGACAAATTACCGCTGTATCTTATTAAAGATCAAAACGCCTCATTTAATATATCTTTTGCCACTCAAGACAATAGAAATTTACAAACTAAAGATTTATTTTTTGAACCTACTTTAACAAAAAATGGTGATAATCAAGTGCTTTCAATGAAGTTAAAAGTATCTGCAAATGAATATTTAGAATACCGTTATGAGTTAAAGCCAGATGATTATATGTTAGATTTTGCTATTCAAAGTCAAGGAATGAATAGTGCTATTAACACTTCACAAAGCATAAATTTAGATTGGAAATTAAAAACTTATAGAACAGAAAAAAGTGTAAAATATGAAAATCAATATACTGATTTACGTTACTTATTCAATGGTGATGAATTTGAGTATATGAATGCTATGAGTGATGAAAATGAAGAAGAACCCCAAAATTTAAATTGGGTAGCTTTTAAGCAACAATTTTTTACTTCTATTTTACTAACAGATGAACCTTTTGATAAAGCTAAGTTAATTTCAAAAAATTTAGTGCAAGATGAATTTATAGATACCATTTATACCAAGCAGTATCATGCTTCAATTCCTTTACAAGCCAAAAATGGTGAACTTGACTATAATATGAATTTGTATTATGGACCTGTAGATTATAAGATTTTAAGTAAATATGAAGGAAAACACTTAGATAGAATTATGAGCTTGGGTTGGGGTATTTTTAGATGGATAAATAAATATCTTTTTATTCCTATGTTTGGGTTTTTAAGTTCATTCATAGGTAATTTTGGTATTGTTATTATTTTACTAACCATAGTTGTTAGAATAGTAATGTCTCCTGTTGTATATAAGTCTTACATATCTAGTGCTAAAATGAAGGTATTACGACCTGAAATGCAAGAGATTAATGATAAATATAAGGGTAAAGAAAATGCAATGAAACGCCAACAAGAAACCATGGCTTTACAAAGAAAAGCAGGGGTCAGTCCTCTTTCCGGATGTATTCCCGCTTTAATTCAAATGCCGGTTTTCTTTGCATTATTTAGATTTTTTCCTGCAAATATTGATATACGCCAAAAAGGATTTTTATGGGCAGATGATTTATCAGCTTATGATGAAGTATTACAGTTACCATTTAAAATTCCTTTTTATGGAGATCATGTAAGTTTGTTTCCAATTTTGGCTTCAGTAGCTATATTTTTCTATATGCAAATGACCCAAAGCCAGCAAATGAACATGCAACAGCCAACGCAAGAAGGAATGCCAGATATGCAAAAAATGATGAAAATGATGATGTATATGTCACCATTAATGATGCTGTTCTTCTTTAATAGTTTTGCTAGTAGTTTGAGTTTGTATTACTTTATTTCAAATTTATTAACTCTAGGTATCATGCTAGTAATTAAGCATTATATTATTGATGAAGACAAAATTCATGCAAAAATTCAAGAAAATAAAAAACGTCCTGAAAAGAAAAAAAGTGCTTTCCGACAAAAGTTAGATGATGCTATGAAGCAGGCACAAGACCAGCAAACCAAACCAAAAAAAGGAAAAAAGCGCTAAAATTAATTTTTTTAAATATATCAAAGACTAGTAAAATTATTTACTAGTCTTTTTTTTAGGCATCATTATTGTTGTATCTTTTTAAACATTGTTAAAAATGACGATGAATTTTATAAATAAACTATTTATTATGAAAAAATTATTACTAATTCCAATTATTTCTTTATTTATTATTTCTTGTGTAAGTGAAATAGGTCCTCCTGGACCTCCAGGTCAGGATGGCATTGATGGTATAAATATACTCGGACAAATTTTTGAAGCACAAGTAGATTTTACTGCTGACAATGGCTTTGAGGTTTTTATTGAATTTCCAAGTCAAATTGAAGTATTTGATACAGATGTTGTAATTGCTTATATTTTAGTAGGTATTGACAATGGTGTTGATATATGGGAACCATTACCACAAACTTTATTTTTTGAAGATGGAATTTTACTCTATGGATATAATTATACTTTTAATGATATTGTTTTTTTCTTAGACGGTACAGTATCAATTGCAGATTTAAATCCTGAATTGACCCAGGATATTATTTTTAGAGTTGCAATTATTCCTGCAGATGCTGCTAAAAGCATGGATACAAATAATTTAAAAGAAGTAATGAATACTTTACATAATAAAGAAATAATTACGTTGAATTGATTTTAAGTTATACGATTATTATTTCAAAGAATTAAAAAGACTAGTAAAACTATTTACTAGTCTTTTTTCATAATTTCCTTCAAAGTTTTAACAACATAATCAACTTCTTCTTTGGTATTATATTTACTAAATGAAAAACGTACAGAAGTTTTTTTGGCATCTTTTTCTGATAGAATAGTATTCAATACATGTGATCCTTTATTGCTACCACTTTGGCAAGCACTACCACCAGAAGCAGCAATCCCTTTTAAATCTAAGTTAAAAAGGAGCATAGGTATTTCATTTGAAAACCTTACATTTAATATGTAATATATACCTTTTGTTGAATCATTTGAATATCCATTAAAAGCAATATCAGCAAAGTTATT
>DAOVTC010000169.1 GCA_030633285.1 Flavobacteriaceae bacterium | reverse complement strand
TGATAATAAGAAATTAGAATCAATTTATAATGAGATAAATAAATTAGAAAAAACAGAAATAGAAGAGTTTAAATATTATAATTATCAAGAAAAATACCGTCTGTTTGTATTGCTTGCAGGATTTTTAATACTGTTAGAAATGCTTTTACGATTTACAGTTTATAGAAGTTTTATTTAATTAGAGAGAAAAATTTCCCCTTTGGGGAATTAAAAGGAGTTTATGTATCAAATAGAAGAACCAAAATATTTTTATTTATTTATATCCATTGCAATTTTGGTTGTAATGTATTTATTGGTATCTATTTGGAAAAGAAAGAAACAACGTGAATTTGCGGAAATATCTTTATTGAAAAAATTGAGCCCTGAAACTTCTAAATTCAAATCTGTTTTAAAAATTACAATGGTTGTTATTGGATTATCATTTTTAATTTTTGCTTTGGTAAACCCAAAAATGGGAACACAATTAAAAACCATCAAACGTCAAGGTGTTGATATTGTTTTTGCGCTAGATGTTTCTAAAAGTATGTTGGCAGAAGATATTGCTCCTAATCGTTTAGAAAAATCAAAACAACTAATTACTAAAATTGTAGATAAATTGGGTAGTGATAGAGTTGGTATTATTATTTACGCAGGAAATGCTTATCCTTTATTGCCAATTACTACTGATCATGCCGCGGCTAAAATGTTTTTACAAAATGCGAATCCAGAAATGGTTTCTTCACAAGGAACTGCAATTAATGAAGCATTGAAATTAGCAAAGACTTTTTATGATGATGATTCGCAAACCAATAGGTTTTTATTTATTATTTCTGATGGAGAAGACCATGAAAAAAATTCAAGTAAAATTGCAAAAGAAATTTTTGAAAATGAAGGAATTAGAACTTATACAATTGGTGTTGGCACAAATAAAGGAAAACCAATACCTATAAAAAGAAACGGGAAATTTATTGGCTATAAAAAAGATAATAAAGATGAAGTTGTTATAACTAAATTACATGTTGAAACCTTAAAACAAATTGCTAAAGAAGGAGGAGGAAAATATATTTATGGAAATAAAACCTCTAAAGCTACAGAATTCGTTGAAGAGTTATTGTTAAAAGCAGATAAAAAAGAATTTGAAACAAAACAGTTTTCAGATTATAAAGATCAATTTCAGTGGTTTATAGGTATAGGTTTATTGTTTTTGGTATTGGATGTTTTTTTATTGAATAAAAAAACAAAATGGGTTCAAAAAATGAATTTATTTAATGAAGAATAAAATGAAAAAATTTATATACATATTGTTATTATTACCTTTGGGAATTTTTTCACAAGAAAAAGATAAAACGACTAAAGTAAAATTAGAAGAAAAACAATTTTTAAGAAAAGGAAACGATTTTTATAAACAAAAAAAGTTTGTAGATGCAGAGGTAAAATATATAAAAGCTTTAAAACAAAATCCAAATTATGAAACCGCTGGTTATAATTTAGCAAATTCAATTTACGAACAAAATAGGTACAAAGATGCTTTACCAGGATATGAACTTGTTACAAAAACGACTAAAGATAAAGTGACAAAATCTCAATCATTTCACAATATGGGTAATACATTGATAAAACAAAAACAATATGATAAATCTATTTTAGCATTTAAAAATTCACTTCGTTTAAATCCAAAAGATGATGAGACAAGATATAATCTAGCCTTAGCTCAAAAGTTATTAGATGACCAACAGCAAAAGAATAAAGACAATAAGGATAATAAAGATAAAAATAAGGATAAAGATAAAGACAAGAACCAAGATAAAGATCAAAAACAAGATCAAGGAGATGATGATAAAGATAAAAATAAAGATCAAGGAAATGATGATAAAGACAAACAAGATCAAGACAAAAGAGGTGATAATGAACAAAACAATAAACAGCAACCTAAACCTCAGCCAAATAAATTGAGTCAACAACAAATTCAGCAGCTTTTAGATGCTATGAATAATGAAGAAAATAAGACACAACAAAAAGTAAATGCCAGAAAAGCTCGTGGGAAAAAAGTAAAACAAGAAAAAGACTGGTAGTTTTAAGTCATATATAAACTTTAATGATAAGGAAGAATTTACATATAATTATTTTATTATTTACTGTTCAAAGTTTATTTGCTCAGGTAACTTTTAAAACAGTAGTAAGTAAAAGTCAATTGGGTTTAAATGAACGTTTGCGAATTGAATTTTCAATTGATAAGCAGGGAGCAGATGATTTTACTCCACCTAATTTTAATAATTTTAAAGTTTTGGCCGGACCGAGTCAGTCTTCCAGTTTTTCTTCAATTAATGGAAAATCATCTTATAAATTAACATATATATATATAATTCAACCTTCTGTTAAAGGTACATTTACCATACCATCTGCAAGTATTACTTATGATGGGCAAATTATCAAATCAAATACTGTTAGAATTAGAGTTACTGATGCAATTGAAATACCCGAAGATCCAGATGATCCAAGATATGTAGCATCACAAAATATTCATTTAGTTGCTGAAGTTTCAAATGCGAATCCATATGTTGGTGAAAATATTTCGGTAGTTTACAAATTATATGTTAATATTAGTAAAGTAAACGTTCAAAACACTCGTGAAGTTGAATCACCATCATTTAATGGTTTTTGGAACCAAAACATTGAAGTAAAAAAATGGGTTGCTAAAAATGGTTCTTATAAAGGACAACCACATCGATTTGTTATTGTTAAAAAAATGGTTTTAATACCTCATAAGGCAGGAAGATTAACTATTGACCCAATGGAAATGGAAATTACAGCAGGAGTTCCTATTGGGAGGAGAGACTTTTTTGGTAACATGTTGATGAATGATATTAATTTTACATCTACTTCAGGAAAAAAAATAATCAACGTAAAAGAACTTCCATATCAAAATAAACCTGCTAATTTTACTGGAGCTGTGGGTGATTATGATTTTACAGTTACTGCAAGCAAAACTGAACTAAATGCAAATGAATCTTCACAAATAAAGGTTGAAATATCGGGTACTGGGAATTTAAAATTAGTAAAATTACCAGGTATTGAAACACCAAAGGAATTAGAAATTTATGAACCTGAACATAAAGAGAATATAACAACAACATTAGGCGGTTTAAAGGGTAAGATATATGATCAATATGCAATAGTTCCTCAGTATAGAGGGAAATTTAAAATTCCGGAAGTATCTTTTTCATATTTCAATCCAAAAGAAGAAAAATA
>DAOVTC010000092.1 GCA_030633285.1 Flavobacteriaceae bacterium | reverse complement strand
GCAGCTAATTTACCACTACCAACAATGTATTCACCACTTGGGTCAACATCACAACCATGAGGCGACTTAGGTGTAGGCATAAAATAAATTGCTCCAGGTACATCTGCAGGATCTACTACCAATACTTCTTTTTTAATGGTAGAAGTTGCACTATGTGTATGCTCATCATATACATTATGTGCATATTTTGAAGGTATCTTTTTACCGCCACCATTATTTACATATTCTTCAATTTTTTTCCAATTGATAGCAGCAATAAAGTCTTTATCATTTTGTGAAGCATTAACTTCTAACAATGAATTAGCCTCTTCAGTATTATACGTTGTAAAGAAAAACCAACCATGAGAATCACCTCTACCAGGATGTGATAAATCATAATCAAAACCAGGCATTCTTAATTGGAATTTGATATCCATACCACCATCTTCCGGATCTACAGAAATGAATGTTAAAGCACCTTTAAAATTACCTTTATATTCATCAATTGGCATATCTCTTTGAGGAAATGGCACAGAAAAACGAGTTCCAGCAACTACATACTCCGTGTTTTCTGTTACAAATGACGAACTGTGATTACCAGCAGAATTTGGTATTTCAAGAATCTCTGTAGTTTCAAAAGTAGTTAAATCAATTTTTGCAATACGAGGTGTATTATTTCCATTGATAAATACCCATCTACCATCTAATTCTCCTGCTGTTTGTGAAATATCAGGATGGTGAGAATCATCCCAAGGAATAAACCCGTGAGAAGTATTTAACATAGGTTTTGTTTCTTCATTAAAACCATAAGCTTTTTCAGCATCAACAGAAAAAACAGGAATCACTTTAAACAATCTACCTGAAGGCAAACCGTACACAGCCAACTGTCCGCTAAACCCACCAGAAACAAAAGCATAAAATTCATCATGCTCTCCTGGAGCTACATAAACTCTCTCAGCAGCATTACTGCTTAAAGCACCTTTTTTAGTAGATTTTTGATTTGTATCACCACAACTTATCATCACAACTGATAAAGTAAGAATGGCAATAATTGATTTAATCATTGTTTTCATAATTTAGTTTAATTTAGTTTAGTTTATTTATTAATTCTTAGTTCTTAAATATTCTAAAATTGCTCTTGCTTCTTCTTCCGTTAAGCTTTGATTAGCCATTGGTGCACTATACTCTATCAATAGTTGTTTGGCTGTTTCATTTTCCACTACCATCACTTCAGGATTTAAGATCATATTCATGATCCATTCAGGAGTTCTTCTTTCTGTAATACCTTTTAAACCAGGACCAACAAATCTTTTGCTAATTTTATGACATGCCGTACATTTCACTTTATATACTTCTTGACCTTTTGCAACCAAGTTTTCATCAATATCCGCTAAGGTTAAAGTTTTAATTGGTCCAACACCTTTATCAGTCATTGGGTCAATTTTAATGGCTTCGGCTTTAACCTCAGTCTTAACTTCTTCTTTTACAGAATTTGCTACCTCTTCCTTGGCTTTTTCTCCTCCACAACTTATCATTAAAGCACCTAGTGCAAATACAGTTAAAAATTTTAATTTCATTCTTCTTATTTAATTATTATTTATTAATACTTTATTCAGCTGGAACCAAAACATCATCAATTACATGAATCCAACCATTACTTACTTTTACAGATTTCAAAATTTTTGTTCCTCCAACATAAATTTCACCATCCTTGTCTTCAACAACTAAATATTCTCCTGAAGCCACATATAGTTTTCTGCCTTTTTTCGCCTCTTTTTTTAATTGTTTAATTGGATAATTTGCTGGCGCAACATGATTAACCAATATAAAGGCTAATTTTGCTTTGTTTTCAGGTTTTAATAAAGTTTCAACGGTTCCTTCAGGTAATTTAGCAAAAGCTGAATTCAAAGGAGCCAAAATTGTTAATGGACCTGTATTTACAACTGCATCTTGTACACCAGCAGTTTCAATAGCTACTACTAAAGTTGAGAAATCTTCAATTGATTTAGCTACTTGAAGTGCGTTTAATTGCTCTCCTTCTACTGCGGCAACACCTGCTTGCCCATGGTCTTTAACAGCTTTTTGTTCTTGTTTGACTTCGCTTTTAACCATATCTTGTTTCTTTTCGGTATTACAAGAGTAAAAAATGAACAAGAACAATAATACTATCGTAAAAAATTTACTTTTCATTGTTATTAATTTAAGTTAGTTATACAAATATAATTTTTTATGTAATTTAAGTCACAAAATTATGTAACAAATATAACACAATGCATGATATATGTCATAAAAAAGATGTACTTATCTTTTATATATTTATACCATGTTAAGCAACCAAAGTAAATACGCAATTAGAGCGGTTTTATACCTTGCAATTAATGCGAACAAATCAAACAAACTAGGTTCAAAAAAAGTTGCTCAATTAATTGATATTCCTGCCCCTTTTTTAGCAAAAATTTTTCAAACACTTAGCAAAGCAAAAATTATAAAATCAACAAAGGGACCTAATGGAGGTTTCTATTTAACCGAAAAGGAACTTTCAAAAAATTTAATAGATGTTATTGAGTGTATAGATGGACTTACCATGTTTAATGAATGTTTTTTTGGATTACCTAAATGTAGTGATGAAAACCCGTGTGCAATTCACCATATAATTTCGCCATTCAAAGCAGAGTTAAAAACGGAACTTTCAAAAAAAACCATTGCCTATTTTGCTGAAGAAACCAAAAAAGGCAAGTCTTTTATCTTTTTAAAATAATACTTACCTTTGTTAGTTCATAATTTTCAATTTTCAACAAATGATACAACAAATAACTAAAGGAATTAAAATTTCAGTTATTACTAATTATGAAGGTAAACGTTATCAAAACATGAGAATGTATTACACTTTTAGTTATAGTATTACCATTGAAAATCAAAGCGATGATACGGTACAATTATTAAGCCGTCACTGGAATATTTTTGACTCTTTAAATAATATAGAAATAATTGAAGGAGAAGGAGTTATAGGCAAAAAACCTGTTCTAAATCCTAAGCAAAGTTACACCTATACATCACATTGTTTTTTAACATCACCTATGGGCTCAATGAATGGATATTACAACATGGTTAATTTTACTTCATCTGATGATTTCAAAGTACAAATTCCTACTTTCCAGTTGATGTTACCCGCTGCTTTAAACTAGTTTTCTCTTCATATAAACTTTAATTTATTTTGAATAAAGATTAAAATTTTTATATTTATAGGGATTTAGATTATTTATTAATGAAATCTACTACCCGATTTACCAAAAATAAAAAAGGCATTGAATGCTTAAACTGTAATCAACCCATTTCAGATAATGATAACTTTTGCTCAAATTGTGGGCAGGTAAATGATGAACTACCATTAAGTATAAAACAATTTATTTCAGAATTTTTCTCAGGATTCTTTTCATTTGATACACGTTTTTTTAAAACATTTATTCCATTATTATTCAAACCTGGTAAAGTTTCGAAAGAGTATGTTGAAGGTAAACGGAGAAAGTATGTAAATCCGTTTCAATTATACTTACATGTAACTATTGTTTTCTTTTTGATACAAGGCCTTTTTTCGGCACTAGATAAATATAAAATTTCTGATTCAATATTAAAAAATGACACTAAAATTGTAACTGATTCTATTGCAAAACAAGAAAATGAAAATCTACTTCAGATTGAAAAAGATTTAGCAGCAGAAGGTATTAAAGTCAACCTACCAATCATCACAAATAATGATTCATTAAATAATACCGTAATCGATTCCATTTTAAATGATATTAAACCTGATATTTCTATTAATAATAAAGAATTAAAAGACCTTAAAATTCAACGTATTTATAAAAAAGTTAGTGATTTTATGGAGTATGATAAAAAAAATAAAAATATTACAGTCCTTCAAGCTTTAAATAACTTAGGTTATCAAAAAACAAAGTGGAATATATTTTACTATAAAAAAGCTCAAGATTTTAACAGATTTAGTATTGATTCTGATTTTAGAGATTCTTATATTGATAATGTTATTTCTAAAATATCAATTGCTTTATTTTTTATGTTGCCTATTTTTACTATGTTTCTTTCTCTCTTATACCTGAGAAGTAAAAAAAACTACACCGAACATTTAGTGTTAGTTTTTAACGTGCAAACTGTATTTTTTATACTACTTATTTTATTTACGCTATTAGACAAAATTTTTAAAACAGATGCAGGTATAGGTTTATTTTTACTTGTATTTTTATTTTACTTATACAAATCTTTACGCAATTTTTATAAACAAAGTAGAACTAAAACCATTGTAAAGTACTTTATGCTAAATACTGTTTTTATAATCCTGTCAACTATTGGAGGTATAATTATTTCATTTTTAACTTTTGTACTCTAAAATTTCAATTTCTTTATTAGTATCAAGTATATCTTCATAGTTCATAATTATACTATTTTGCTCTTTTTTTACAGATGTAATACTAACAGTACCTCCCAAACCTCTATCCATAATAACATCAATATTAGAATCACCAATACCGGCAGTGTGATGAAATTTTAAAATATTTTCTTGGTTAAAATCTTTGTCTTTTTGCCAACTTGCAAACCAATCAAGTCTTAATTGTTTTATACTTTCATCATACAAAGTAGAAGATGACCATATATGTGGTTCTTGGGATAATGTTTTGATATGTTTTGTCATTCCATCCCAAACAAATTCTATAAGCTCTAATGTTGTTTTCCAATCTACTATTGTTATGGTAAATTGTTCAACACCTTTTAAATCAATATTATGTAATTCATTATGAATATTATCAACTTTCAACAAATCTTTAACAATGATTCCTCTACTTTTTTTATACGATGCCCTGGAAGTATGATATTCAAACCCTCCATTTAACAAACAAATCAATCTTTTTTTTGAGCTAGTACCAATCCAAGTTCCTTCTGCTTTTCCATCTATAGGGTAATACATTTCAACACCATCTTCAACATATTTTTTAGGATACGAAGCCTTTTCCCGTATAAACGGAACATCTCTGCTTGAGGTCAATATAAAATTATTATTTCCTAACGGTAGATATGTTACTGTACACATAAAGTTTAATTTATTGAATTATTTATTTGTGCAATTGTAGTTACAAAAACAGACTTTACCTTACAATTATTAATATAAAATCTTATAAAAATTTGTAACTTTGCTTTCTCAAAAATAATAGATACAATTCAAATAAAAAACAAATGGCAACAGGATTTTACAAAGTACCAAAAGCAGTAAATGAACCCGTTAATTCATTTGCGCCAAACAGTAAGGAACGTAACAGTTTATTGGCTAAGTACAAAGAAATGTACAAAGAACAAGTAGATGTACCCCTTTATATTGGAAGCGAAGAAATTAGAACCGGAAAAACCGTTTCAATACATCCACCACATGACCACCAACATACAGTTGGTGTATATCATACTGCAGAAAAAGAACATATTGAAAAAGCTGTTAATTCAGCTTTAGAGGCAAGAAAAAAATGGGCTAAAACCCCCTGGGAATCTCGAGCTGCCATATTTTTAAAAGCAGCTGATTTATTGGCTGGTCCTTTTCGTGACAGAATGAATGCTGCAACAATGATTGCTCAATCAAAAAATGT
>DAOVTC010000009.1 GCA_030633285.1 Flavobacteriaceae bacterium | reverse complement strand
TTTAATAATACTGTTCTAGGTTTAGACGAAGTTGATAATATTAATGAAAAATTAATAATCAAAAACGAAGTCGAATCTCTTATCATTAAAACTACTAAAAATAGCACTATCTCTTCAATAAGGGTTTTTGATATATTAGGAAGAAGTATTAAACAAATAGATGTGAATAACAAAGAAGTATTGATCAATAATAATATTTTCAATACATCTGGAATTTTTATTATTTATGTTAGATTAAACAATTCAAAAATTCTAATACAAAAAATCATTAAGTAAACCACAAAAAAAAGCCTGTTTATTATTATAAACAGGCTTTTATGATATATTTACTTACCTTATTAACTTATCATTTTTATCGTAAAATTGATATTTTAAATATGGAAAAGCATCTCTAGGTATTATTTTAATCCACTTTTTATATTTGAAAAACCATTTTAATTGTATAGAATTTACACCTATTGTAAGATGGGAAGCAACAAATGAATGCACATGTAGTGCTATTCCTTTATTTTTAGTATTGTCTTCCATGATCTTATCTAAATCGGTTTCAATTTTTCGAATTAACAAAACTGGCGCTTCTACTTCACCATTTTTGTTTGGATTTTCTTCTTTTGTTTTAATAACTCGCTCGGGTCTAACTCTTTGACGTGTAATTTGAATCAAGCCAAATTTACTTGGCGGCAAAACTTTATGTTTAGTTCTACTAGATTTCATTTCATCACGCAAATGGTCATAAAGTTGTTTTCTATGATTTGCAGCATGCATATCTATAAAATCAACAACAATTATACCACCCATATCACGAAGTTGTAATTGACGTGCAATTTCTGTAGCCGCTATTAAGTTTACTTCTAAAGCTGTTTCAGCTTGTGAATTAGCTTTATTTGAACGATTTCCACTATTTACATCTATTACATGTAAAGCTTCTGTATGTTCAATAACTAAATAAGCGCCTTTTTTCATGGAGACTGTTCGTCCAAATGAAGCTTTGATTTGCTTCTCAATACCATAAAAATCAAAAATTGGTGCTCTTGATCTATAATGTTTTGCAATAGATTTCTTATCAGGAGCTATTCTTTGTAAATACTCTACAATTTCTTGATGTAAAGACTCATCATTAGTAACAATACTTGCAAATGAATCATTAAAAACATCTCTCAATATTGAAGATGCTCTATTTAATTCAGAAAGTACTTTTTGAGGAGCTTGTGCATTTTTTATTTGTTTACACATGCCTATCCATCGTTGTAATGAATTTTGTAAGTCTCTATCTAGTTCAGCAACTTTTATATCTTTTGCTACTGTACGCAATATTACTCCAAACCCTTTTGGTTTGATGCTTTGCGCAAGCCTTTTTAATCGTTCTTTTTCTCTTGTGTTTACAATTTTTTGTGATACTGAAACACGATCTGAAAAAGGTACTAAGACCAAATATCTTCCAGCAATTGATAGCTCAGAACTTATACGAGGTCCTTTTGTAGAAATAGGTTCTTTAACAACTTGAACCAATAGATTTTGACCTGCTTTTATAGCATTGTCAATTTTTCCATTTTTATCAATATCTTTTTCAAAATGGAAATTTTTTAAAGTGAATTCTTTTTGTTTACCTGTGCTTACTTGATGAGTAAATTTTTTTAAAGATGATAATTGAGGACCTAAATCATGATAATGCAAAAATGCATCTTTTTCACTTCCAACATTTACAAATGCTGCATTTAATCCTGTTAATGTTTTTTTTACTTTAGCTAAAAATATATCTCCTACTGAGAAATTATTATCCAAAGTTTCTTTATGTAACTCAACAAGTTTTCCATCTTTTAATAAGGCAAAATCTATATCAGAGGAATTTGATCTAATTATTAATTCTGTTTTCACTCTGTTATGTTTTTTTACACCTATATGTTATTACAAATCAACTTTTAATTTGCATTATAACAATAGATAGATTAATAAATTTTTTCACAGGTTATTATTTAAGATAATAACCAATAAAAATTTGCTTTTTTAAAAACAAATTTTCTATGTCAATGAACTTACAAAATATAGAATGTAAAATAAATAGGTGAGTTTCTCACCTATTTATTATTTTTTCTTTTTATGTCTATTTTGTCTACTTCTTTTCTTACGCTTATGCGTAGAAATTTTACTGCGTTTTCTTTTTTTACCGCTTGGCATATTTAAAACTTAATTAATTGATTATTATTATTTAACCGGTACACTTTTTTTAACACTTTCAACAAATACTTTTGCTGGTTTAAATGCCGGAGTATTATGGGCAGGTATTTTAATTGTAGTATTTTTTGAAATATTTCTACCTGTTTTTTCAGCTCTTTTTTTAACTATAAAGCTACCAAAGCCTCTTAAATAAACATTATTACCTTTATTTAATGAACCTTTAACTTCAGCCATTAAATCTTCAACAACTCTTAAAACATCACCTTTTTCTATACCAGATTTTTCTGAAATGTTTGCTACTATTTCTGCTTTTGTCATTTTTATTTATTTATAAGTTATTTATTCTTTATTTGAGTCGGCAAATATAACATATTTAATCAATTTTGGAAAGCTAAATGATTAAAATTTAATTAGATAAAATAATTGTAGTATTGTAAAATGAGTAAAAATTCACATTTTTCTAATATATTAATACTCTGGTATTTAAAAAATAAACGTGATTTACCTTGGCGAAAAACAAAAGATCCTTATTTAATTTGGTTGTCAGAAATTATATTACAACAAACAAGAATCTCTCAGGGTACTGCTTATTATTTAAAGTTTTTAGAAATATTTCCAAACATAAAACTACTGGCAAAAGCTAATGAAGATGAAGTTTTAAAACTTTGGCAAGGCTTAGGTTATTATTCAAGAGCTAGAAATTTGCATAAAACTGCAATTTATATAACAAAATATCTTCAAGGTAATTTTCCTGAAAATTATAATGAATTAATAAAATTAAAAGGTATAGGTGATTATACTGCCTCAGCAATTGCTTCTATATGTTTTAATGAATCATCAGCAACAGTTGACGGTAATGTTTATAGATTATTATCAAGATATTTTGGTATTACTACACCTATAAATTCTACAAAAGGAAATAAAGAATTTAAACAATTGGCTCAAATATTAATTGATACCAAAGACCCTGGCAATTACAATCAAGCACTTATGGAATTTGGGGCTTTAATTTGTAAACCTAAAAACCCTGATTGCGATATATGTATTTTTAAAAATAGTTGTTTTGCTAAACAAAATAATAAAATAAAAACACTTCCTGTAAAAGAAAATAAAATTAAAATTAAAAAAAGATACTTTAATTATTTAATCATCAATAATAAAAATGATAACACTATAATACAAAAAAGAAATAGTAATGATATATGGAAAAATCTTTATGAGTTTCCTTTACATGAATCGGACAAAGAAATTAGTATCAATGAAATTATAAATACTGCAACATTTCAAAAGTTATTATATAAAAAATCATATCATATCTCCATTTATAATAAAAAACAAATTATTCATAAGCTCACACATCAACATTTATTTACAACATTTTGGATTATTGATTCAAATGATGATTTTAGCAATACCATTTTGTGGGAAAACATAAGTGAATTTGCTCTTCCAACCTTAATTCAGAACTTTATTGATGAATATAAAAAATAGATTAATTTTTATATTATCTTTGACTCTTAAAACTATTTGTTATGGCAAATTCATTAAATAAAGCTATGCTAATTGGTCACTTGGGGGATGAAGTGAAAATGCATTATTTTGAAGGAGGAAATTCAATCGGAAGGTTTCCTGTTGCAACAAATGAAAGCTACACTAATAAACAAACTGGTGAAAAAATAACCACAACCGAATGGCATAATATTGTGGTTAGAAACAAATTGGCCGAGATTTGTGAGAAACATTTAAGTAAAGGAGATCGTGTATATATTGAAGGCAGGATTAAAACCCGACAATGGGAACAAGATGGAATAAAAAGATATACTACAGAAATTCATGCAACTGATATGACTTTCTTAACAATTAAAAAAGATTTTAACAAACCTCAACCTTCATCACCACAGCAAATTTCTGAAGATTCTATTCAAGAAAAAACTAATTCAGATACTGATACAGATGATTTACCTTTTTAATCTTATTATTTATTAACTAAAAAATTAATCCTTGGATCCTGAACCCACGAATATATTTTTAATATCTAGTATTAATTGGCCAGTTATTGCAGGTGTAATAACTTTGATTTTTCTCTTATTTTTATCGGCCATAATTTCAGGTACTGAGGTTGCATTTTTTTCACTTTCAAAATCTGATTTAGATAATGAAGAAAATGACAATTCAAAAAAAAACCGTGTAATTGAATTACTTCAAAATCAAAAAAAATTATTAGCAACAATACTCATTTCAAATAATTTTATAAATATTTTATTTATACTGTTATTTACTTATGTAGGTGAATATTTTTTTAAAAGTATATCATCAAAAATTTTAAAATTCTCGCTTGAAATTATATTAGTAACCTTTTTAATTTTACTCTTTGGAGAAGTTTTACCAAAAGTTTATGCCAACAGAAATGCTTTTAAATTTGCTACTAAAATGGCTAAACCTATGGTTTTTTTAAACTCTTTATTATCCTTTTTAAGTATTCCATTATTAAAATTAACTAGTCTGGTAGAAAATAGGTTGAATAAAAAAAGTTCTGATATTTCTGTAGAGGTTTTATCACAAGCATTAGAACTCACTTCTACTGGTGCCACAACTAAAGAGGAAAAAAAAATATTGCAAGGAATCGTCAGTTTTGGTAATACAGAATCTACTCAAGTTATGTGTCCTAGAATGGATATTTTTGCACTAAAAAGTGATGAAGAGTACAAAACTGTTATTGAAAAAATAGTTGAAACCGGACATTCCAGAATCCCTGTTTATGAAGAAAATATAGATAATATTATAGGAATTTTATATGTAAAAGATTTAATTCCTCATATCCATAAAAAAACATTTAATTGGATAAAAATTATTCGCGAAGCTTTTTTTGTTCCTGAAAATAAAAAATTAGATGATTTATTAAAAGAATTTCAAGAAATGAAAAATCACTTAGCTATTGTTGTTGATGAATACGGAGGTACTTCTGGCTTAATTTCTTTAGAGGATATTATTGAAGAAATTGTTGGTGATATTTCTGATGAATTTGATCATATTGACTTATCCTATTCAAAGTTAGATAATTATAACTTTATTTTTGAAGGTAAAACTGCTTTAAAAGATTTTTATAAAGTTTTACAAATTGATGAATCTAGTTTTGAAGAAAAAAAATTCGAAGCAGAAACGTTGGCTGGGTTTATTTTAGAAATTACAGGAGTGTTTCCTAAAAGAAACGAAAAAATTATTTTTAATAAATATCAGTTTAAAATAGAATCCATCGATAAAAAAAGAATCAAACAAATAAAAGTAACATTACCAAAAGTAAATTAAAAATGGCTTATATAAAATCAATCAAAATATACTCATTAATATTTATTTTGACATTATCTTTATTTTCTTGCAAGAAAGACGTTTTACCTAAACCAGAAGCACAGCTGCGATTAGAGTATAAAAATACCTCTTATAAATTAACCAATACGAATTGTCCTTATCAATTTGAATATTCAACTCTATCTTTTACAAAAACAAATCAAAAATGCTGGATGAATATTGAATACCCAAAACTAAAGGCAACTATAAATTTGACATATCGTCCCGTTAAAAATAATTTAAAAGAATTGTTTATTGAATCAGAAAAACTAACTTTTAATCATGCTATTAAAGCTGACGGAATAAGTTCTGTTCCCTACGAAAATTCATCTAAAAAAGTTTATGGTGCAATTTATGAAGTAACTGGAAATGCTGCTTCACCTATACAATTTCATATAACCGATAGTACAAAGAATTTTATAACGGGTGCTGTTTATTTTAATGTCCAACCTAATTACGATTCAATAAAACCTGCTATAAATCATCTACAAAATGATATTATACATTTGATTCAGACTTTAGAATGGAAAAACTAACATTGGTAAAATAAAAAACTTTTGAAAACTCCTAAATACACAAAAACAATACGATTTTGGTTAATTATTGGATTACTTATGTTAATTGGTCAGGTTATTCTGGGAGGCATTACACGTTTAACAGGTTCTGGTTTATCTATCACTCGTTGGGATATTATTACAGGTATAATCCCTCCATTAAATAAACAACAATGGTTAGATTCTTTTGATTTATACAAACAAACACCTCAGTTTCTTAAAATCAATTCCACATTCACTATAAAAGATTTTAAATTTATTTATTTCTGGGAATATTTTCATCGATTATGGGTACGCCTTTTAGGTATCATTTTTTTAATTCCCTTTATTATTTTTATTATTCGTAAAAAAATTGATTTTTACCTAATTAAACGTTTGTTATTGGTTGTAATTTTAACTGCAATAACTGCTTCTGCAGGTTGGATTATGGTTCAAAGTGGATTGGTAGACCGACCTTGGGTAAATGCTTATAAATTAACCTTACATTTTATTCTTGCCACATTAACTATTGCTGCTATGGTAAAAACTATAGCAGATGTTTATCAATTTGAAAACAAAAGCAATACAAATCAATCTAAATTTGTACTTATTTTGCTTGTAATCACTTTTATTCAATTTATTTTTGCAGGGTTAATGTCGGGAATGAAAGCCGGACTTTATTATCCTTCGTGGCCTTCAATGAATGGGGTAGTTATACCTGAGGTTTTACTTCATAGCAATAATTGGAATTTACACAATTTAACAAACTATGATACTTATGAATTTGCACCAGCATTGGTTCAATTTACACATAGGCTTCTTGCTTATATTATTTTAGGGTTAACCATGTTTTACTACTTTAACAAAAGAAACAATTTATATACTCGTGCAATTAAATGGTTAACTTTTACTTATACGCTTATTTTATTTCAAGTGTTTTTAGGTATTTTGACTTTAATTAAAATAAAAACCAATATTCCTTTACTTTATGGAGTATTACATCAATTAACTGGTATACTATTTTTTATAAGCTTGCTGTTTTTATATTTCTCACTACGCAAAAAAACTAAATAATTAAAACAAAAAAAACTACCAAAAGGTAGTTTTTTTTGTTTCGTTAACGGTACTTTAATTAAGCTTTGCAGCTTCCATCACAAGACTTACCGTCTTTTGAACATTTACCATCACATTTCATTGTAACATTATCTGCCATAGTTTTAGCAGAATCGATTACTTTTTCAGCATCAGCTTTTACAGAGTCAATTACTTCACCTGCTGCATCAACTGCTTTGTCAGCCGCTTCACCTGCTGCATCAACAGCATCACTTGCTGCTTCTTTAGTAGCTTCTACCGCTTCTTGAGCATCTTTTTGAACTCCTTTTTTTGTTTCGTCACAAGAAACAGCAATTAAACTAACAATTGCTATCGCTAATAATCCTTTAATTAATTTCATAAGTTGTAATCTTTATAGTTAAAATATTTATTGAAGCGCAAATAAAGTAAAAAATCTAAAGAAAATCTAAAGAAATGTTAAAAAATGTTAAATTTATTTCATGGCTCCAAAGTGTAACTCATTAATATATAACAAAATAAGACCTAAATATTAAGCTTTAGGTCTTATTAAAATTTAATTTATATGTTTTTAATGTACTACTTTAAAATCAAAAGGTATAACAAAAGAAACATCCACAGGTGCTCCATTTTTTGTAGCTGGAGTCATTTGAGGTAATTTATTAATCACTCTTATAACTTCTTTTTCTAATGTTACATTTTCAGCATCTATTTTAAGAACCGAAAAATTTCCAGTTTTATCAATTTTTACCATAGCCACAATTTTATGGTCCCCTTCTTCTAAGTCTAATTGATTTGCAAGATTGGTATTAAAATGTTTTCTAAAAAAAGCCTTGAATTGTTTTATCGAGCAAGCTCTTATTTCTTCATTTGTTCCTTTACATCCAGGGTAAATAACTGGTGTATCAGCTACTGCTTCTATGATTACACCTTCCTCTACATCAACTTCTTCTACTCCAGTAGTAGTTGTTTCAATATTTTCTTCAGCTGCATGGGCAGTTGCATCAGCTTTCTCATTAGCTGCATCGGTGCTTTGATCAGTTGTCTCAATATTTTTATCGGTTACTTCAGTACTCTCATCAGTTGTCTCTGTTACTTCAATTACCTCTTTTAAGTCTTCTTTTTTTGTTTCTTTACATGAAACGGCAATTATACTTATCAAAGCAATTGCTAATAATCCTTTAATTAATTTCATTATTAAATATTTAAGTTAAAAATAAAAATTGGATACAAAGAAACAAAATAAATTTTAAGTTCAAAAAAAACCTCAAGTTTTAAGACTTGAGGTTTTTTTAAAAATAAGATATATATATTGACTAGTTAATACCGTCTTTATATTTAAATTTTTGTGTTCCTAAAGCTGCTTCTGCCATTAAACCTTTGTTTGAATAAGTATATACAGCAACTCCATTTTGATAGTCAACATTTTCAGATACTGCTTGATCCCAGGCTACAGCAGACAATTCACCAGCAAATTTAAATTTATTGTTTCTAAAACGATCCATAGCAACTTTATCTTCAAATAAAATAAATTCAGTATATTGTTGTCCTCCAGCTTGAGCTCCTATAGTTGCCTGCATTAATGTTGACGATCCAACAACTGTATTTCCAACAAAGACCAATCCATGACCACCAGCACCACCAATTATCAAACCACCTTTTGTAATCTTAGGAAAAATCGCATAACCATAAGCACTCCCTAATATTTTTCCAACATTAGGGTTTCCTTTTGCCATAACTGCTTTTGTTTCAAATACTTGTTTTTGTAACTTAGTGTCTTTTGGATAAACTACTGGTATATCAACCCAGTTTACAACATCTTCTTTTACAGCTTCTTCAGTTGTTTCAACAACATCACCAACAGCTTCTTCAGTTGCTTCAACAGCATCACCAACAGCTTCTTCAGTTGTTTCAACAGCCTCTTTTAAGTCTTTATCTACTCCTTTTTTTGTTTCATTACATGATACAGTAATTATACTAATTAAAGCAATTACTAACAATCCTTTTAATAATTTCATTCTATACGATTTAAGTTGTTAATTTATTTAGCAAAATAAAGTCATTCTAAACTCATTCGCAATATATAACGGTTAAATTTTATTTTTGAGAATTAATTTCTTTAAAACTTGCAACTTCTACCATAGCTGTAACTCTATACAAATCTCCTCCTGCAACTTTTTGAATTATATTTTTAATTTCATTATCCGAAATTCTGTTTGCATCATAGGTTATTATTCCCAGACTATCGGCAAAGCTTACTTTTGCAAATTTTATTCCATCTGCTTTATATAATTTAGATTGAATCAATCTGGCACAACCTATTTCACAAGTCATACCTTTTATTTGTACTTCAACATTTTTTAAATTTTCTGATAATTCTTTTGAGGTCTTGACTTGATTATCCATTTTTTTTTTATTTTCACCATTACAAGCAATGACAAAAACACCAAGCATTACAATTAAAAAAAGATTTTTAAATATATTCATTTGTAGGTTTTTAAAAATATGAAACAAAATTAAAATTATTTTATGAATAATAAACAGTTAAGATGGCTATTTTTAATTGTACTCTCTATTGTTTGGGGAAGTTCATTTATATTAATGAAAAAAGCATTAATTAGTTTATCACCTATTCAAGTAGGTGCACTAAGGATTATTTTTACGGCTATAGCTCTGCTAACTGTAGGATTTAAATCCATTTTTACTATTTCAAAAAAAGAATGGTATTATATTTTTTTAACTGCAACACTAGGCACTTTTTTTCCTGTTTTTTTATTCGCTTACGCAATTCAAAATATTGACAGCTCAATTGCTTCCATTTTAAATTCACTAACACCTTTAAATACTTTAATTATTGGTGTTATGTTTTATGGTTTTACTTTTTTAAGAAAACAAGTTTTTGGAATTATTATTGGGCTGATTGGCTCAATATTTTTAATTTTAAAAGGAGCAGAAGTCAATCCTGATCAAAATTATTTTTATGCTCTTTTTATAGTTATTGCTTCCATTGGATATGCGTTTAATGTAAATATTTTAAAAAAACATTTAAATAATTTAAATGCACTTACAATAACCACCAGTAATTTTGTTTTATTAATTTTCCCTGCTTTATTCATTTTATGGAAGACTGATTTTTTTCATACAGAATATATTTATTCCTCAAAAACATCTTTATACTATTTATTAATACTTTCAGTTTTTGGAACTGCTATAGCAAAAACTTTATTTAATAGACTTGTGCAAATTTCTTCTCCAATTTTTTCCAGTTCAGTAACTTATTTAATTCCTATTGTTGCTATATTTTGGGGTATATTAGATGGAGAAAAACTCCATATAAGTCAACTATTTGCAGGAAGCCTAATCTTATTGGGTATTTATCTAACCAACAAAGGTAAATAGTTTAAAATCAACGTTTATATCAAGCTATGAGTCAAAGTGATTAGCCACATCTAACATCTATAAAAAAGTTTTTTCAATTTAATAAAAAGATGTATATTTGCACCCGCCTATAAATTAGGCTAATTAATATTAACTTATATAAAGCGAAATATAGACTTATGTACGCAATTGTAGAGATAGCAGGGCAACAGTTTAAAGTAGTAAAAGACCAAAAGGTTTTTGTACATCGTTTACAAGAAAAAGAAGGTTCAAAAGTAACATTTGACAACGTTCTTTTATTAGATGATGGAAAAATAACCCTAGGCGCCCCAGCTATAAAAGGTGCAGTAGTTACTGCCAAAATTTTAAATCACTTAAAAGGTGATAAAGTTATCGTTTTCAAAAAGAAACGAAGAAAAGGTTACAGAGTAAAAAATGGTCATCGCCAATTTTTAACAGAAATTCAAATTGATGGTATCTCAACAAAAGCTCCAGCAAAAAAAGCAGTAGCTAAAAAAGAAGAGAAACCTGTAGCGGAAGTTAAAGAAACTGCAAAAAAGCCTGTTGCTAAAAAAGCAACTGCAACTAAAAAAGCTGCTCCAAAAAAAGAGGTAGCTAAAAAAGCAGCTCCAAAGAAAACAACAGCTAAAAAAGAAAGTCCAAAAAAATAATTTTAAAAATTTGAATCATGGCTCATAAAAAAGGTGTAGGTAGTTCTAAAAACGGTAGAGAATCAGAATCGAAACGATTAGGTGTGAAAATATTTGGAGGTCAAGGTGCTATTGCTGGTAACATTTTAATTCGCCAAAGAGGTACAAAACATCATCCTGGTGAAAATGTTTATATGGGTAAAGACCATACATTACATGCTAAAGTTGATGGTATCGTAAAATTTACTAAGAAAAAAGACAATAGATCTTATGTTTCAATTGTTCCAATTGAAGCTTAAAATTTATTTCTCATAAAATACAAACCCTTACATTTCAGTAAGGGTTTTTTGTTTTAACTCATTAAAATAAACTTTATTCTTTCGGTTTAATAACCAATTAATTTTATTTTTGTTCGTTAATACTACAAATATTTAGCATTGAGCACATTAAAACGGTTTTTTAAAGACACTATTATTTACGGAATTGCTGCCGTTTTGCCTAGAGCTATAAATATTATTTTAGTAAAATTACACACAAACTCCTTACAATCTGACAAATACGCCGAGAATACGATCTATTTTGTATATGCTGCCTATTTTAATGCTGTTTTAACTTATGGAATGGAAACAGCGTTTTTTAGATTTTTTACAAAAGAAAAAGACAAAGGAAAGGTAATATCTACATCATTTATAAGCTTACTTGTAACCACTTTACTCTTTTTATTTATTACGTTAATTTATAGTGATAAACTAGCAATATTTTTTGGATTTGCAAATCCACTATATTTACAAATACTGATTTTAGTAACAACTTTTGACACATTAATAGTAATACCTTTTGCATATTTAAGAGTCACCAATAGACCAATAAAATTTACCTTTTATAAAATTTTAAATATTTTAATATATGCATCCCTTAACCTTTATTTTTTACTTTATGTTCCTTATGCTTTAAAAAGCGGACATTTTGTTCCTCAATTATTATCCGAACATTTTCAACAAAACTCACTTGTAATTT
>DAOVTC010000084.1 GCA_030633285.1 Flavobacteriaceae bacterium | reverse complement strand
GCTTTTTGTAAAGAATCTATAGCTTTTTTATGCTCTCCTCTTTTAGAATATATTGTAGCCTTTTGAATATAAATTTCATCATTAGAAGGTTCAATCTCTTGCAATTGTACTAATACTTTTTCAGCTAAATCTAATTTTTCATCTAGTATTAACAATTCAACTTTTACCAATTTCAAAACAACCGAAGTTGGATGTTGAGCTAAACCTAGATTAAGTGCTTTTTTAGCTAAAGAGAATTTTCCATTATCAATGTAAAACAGGATTATTTCTTCAAACTCATTTGAGTCAAAAAAATAAACACTATTTGTTCTTAACATCAACTCAAATTTTGACAAGGGTAAATTATCATTGTCATTTGAAAATTGTTGCATATTTGTTTCTTTTTCCTTGTCACTAAAGTAAGTTAGATTAAAGTTATAAATTTGATAATGATTATTTTTTCTTAACAATTTAATTAACACACTATTTTTTATAAAAACATCACAAAAAAAAATGTAACTTTGCCAAAATAAACAATGTTTTATTGCTACTATGGCTAAGAAGTCTTTACTTAACGAAAAAGAAATAAACATTATTCTTCATCGTTTGGCTTGTCAACTCATCGAAAATCACCAAGATTTTTCTAACACAATTTTAATTGGAATTCAACCAAGAGGTATATATTTAGCTAATAGATTAGTAAATATATTAGAAAATGAATACCACATTAAAAATATTCAATTAGGTAAATTAGATATTACATTTTATCGTGATGACTTTAGAAGAAGAGAAGACCCTTTAGTTGCTAGTAGAACTGACATCAATTTTATAGTTGATAATAAGAATGTGGTTTTTATTGATGATGTTTTATTTTCAGGAAGAAGTATAAGAGCAGCTCTAACTGCAATTCAAGCTTTTGGCAGACCAAAAAATATTGAATTGTTGGTTTTAATTGATCGTAGATTTAGCAGACACCTACCTATTCAACCTGATTATAAAGGCACACAAGTTGATGTAATTAAAGACGAACAAGTACAAGTTGTTTGGAAAGAAAATGATAAAAAAGATGCAATTTATTTAATCAATTCAGACAATAAATAAAGCATTTATTTTAATATGTTTAAAATATAGAATTTTCAATTTCAAAAAAGAAATGGCTGAATTAAGTGTTACCAATTTACTAGGCATCAAACATATTAACAAAGAGGATATCAATTTAATATTTGAAACTGCCGATCATTTTAAAGAAGTTATCAATCGTCCCATCAAAAAAGTTCCCTCTTTAAGAGATATTACAATTGCCAATTTATTTTTTGAAAACAGTACTCGAACCAGATTATCATTTGAATTGGCTGAGAAGAGATTATCTGCAGATATAATTAATTTTTCATCTGCCCAATCTTCGGTAAAAAAAGGAGAAACACTAATTGATACTGTAAATAATATCCTTTCTATGAAAGTCGATATTATAATTATGCGCCATCCTAATGAAGGAGCAGGAGATTTTCTTTCAAAACACATCAATGCAAAAATAATAAATGCCGGTGATGGAGCTCATGAACATCCTACTCAGGCATTATTAGATTCTTACTCTATTCGTGAAAAACTGGGAACAGTTAAAGGTAAAAAAATTGTTATTGTTGGTGATATTTTACATTCAAGAGTTGCACTTTCAAATATTTATGCCTTACAATTACTTGGAGCTGAAATTAAACTTTGCGGACCAACAACATTAATTCCTAAATACATAACAAAATTGGGAGTTGGCTATGAAAAAAACTTAAAAAAAGCTTTAGAATGGTGTGATGTAGCCAATGTTTTAAGAGTACAGCATGAAAGAATGGATATCAAATATTTTCCTTCTGTTAGAGAATATACGCAACTTTTCGGCATCAATAAAGAATTATTAAATTCAATTGATAAAGAAATAGTAATAATGCATCCTGGTCCGATTAACCGAGGTGTTGAACTTACAAGTGATGTTGCCGACTCAAAACAGTCAATTATCTTAAATCAAGTTGAAAATGGTGTTGCCATAAGAATGGCTGTCATTTATTTATTAGCCCAACAAATTAAACGATAAGAAAATAAATTTATGCTTATAAATAAAACAAAATATTTTACAGTTTTACAACCATCTTTAGAAAATATTAAAATAAATATTTCAAATTTCAATAATGATTTTAATGAAAAATATCTTAACTTGAAAAACGATAATTTAATTTTAGATTTTTCTAATAGTATTAACGTTGATTTAAAAGAAATCTTATTATTTTCGCAAAAGAGTAAAGAACATAAAAAGAATAAGAAATCTTTTGTAATAGTTTGTAACGGTATAAATTTTGATGAGTTAGATAATGAACTGATTATTGTTCCTACTTTAAAAGAAGCCGAAGATATTATTGAAATAGAAGAAATTGAACGAGATTTAGGGATTTAAAACAACTATATGGTAAAAAAACTACTTTTAATTATTTTTTTATTAACCTTTTCTACTGCAATCTTTGCGCAAGACGACGATTCCTTAGACAAAAATGTTCTTGAAAACTCATTGAGTGGTATTCGTGATGTAGTGGCATCACCAAATCCATTTAGTGTTACTACAAGAATTCGTTTTTATGCTGAAGATGTGATTGAAATAGATTTTTATGTAAAAGACCTACTTGGAAATACTATTCATGCAGAAAAAGTTAAAACTAAAAAAGGGGCAAATTCTATTCCTTTTTTTCGAGATGAACTTGAATCTGGAATTTATATTTATTCGTTAAAAACTAAATCTAAAGTTATTTCAAAGAGAATTGTGATTAAATGAGTTTAAAACTCACTATATTAGGATGTCACTCTGCAACACCACGTACTTTTGCACATCCAACCTCGAAATATTTAGAAATAAATAATCGTTTTTTTTTAATAGACTGTGGAGAAGGTACCCAAACACAATTACGCAAATACAAAATAAAGTTTTCTAAACTTAAAAATATTTTTATTTCGCATTTACATGGAGATCATTTTTATGGTTTAATAGGTTTAATATCTACTTTTAATTTATTAAATCGTCAAACTGAACTACATATTTATGCTCCAAAAGGAACAAAAGAAATTATCAATTTACAATTCAAATTGTCAAAATCTTGGATCAAATTTCCATTACATTTTCATGAACTTTCTTCTAAAAAAAGTGAAATAATATTTGAAGACGAAAAAGTTGAAGTCCATACAATACCCTTAAAACATCGAATTTATACCAATGGTTTTTTATTTCAAGAAAAATTAGCGGAAAGAAAATTAAATATGAACGCTATTTCAAAATATAAAGAAATTAAAATATGTGACTATCAAAATTTAAAAAAAGGAAAAGATTATGTAACGAATAATGGAGAAACAATTACAAATGATTCATTAACATTAGATCCTCTCCCAATTTTAAAATATGCCTTTTGTAGTGATACCGCCTATTTTGAAGATATCTTACCAATTATAAAAAACGTAGACTTGTTATACCATGAATCAACTTTTTTAAAAGACAATATTAATTTAGCAGAAATAACCAAACATGCAACAGCCCAACAAGCAGCTACTATTGCAAAAAAAGCAGAAGTCAAAAAATTATTATTAGGTCATTATTCAAGTAGATATAAAGATACTAGCCTGTTTTTAAAAGAGGCTCAACCCGTTTTTAAAAATGTTGAATTAACAGAAGAAGGAAAAGTTTTTTCGATAGATAATAAATAAAACTAATACTGTCCAGTACTCAAAAGCACCAAAGTACAAGAATTTTCAAAAGGTATATTATTTTCATTCAATATGTTTTCCAATTTTTTATTAGTCGTTCCTGGATTAAAAATTACTCGCTTTGGCTTTATAGAAACAATATAATTAAAATAAGCTTCTTGTCTTTTCGGATTCAAATACAAAGTAATTGTGTGGATATTATCAAACTTAGGCATCCCTTTATAAATTCTTACACCATCAATTTCGCCTTCTTGTAATCCTAATCCAACAACTTCATATTTTTTATCAATCAAACTATGAATAGCAAAATTAGAATAACGATCTGCTTTTAAAGAAGCTCCCAAAACTAGAGTTACATCCATTTTTAAATTTAATTTACACAAAGATATGAGTATAACATATTTATAAATACACAAAAAACAATTTTCTTATGATTTTCTTGTCACAAGCTATAATTTTTTAGATATTGCAAAGTGCTAATTCAAAATTAATAGTTTCATGTATAAAAAAATACTTTCATTACTTTTTACGATAATACCTTTTTTTACGTTTGCGCAAGAAAAAGGACTAGATCAACAAATTGATGAAGCTTTTGGCAATGCAACAGGATGGTTTGTAAATTTAATTTTTTATCAAATTCCTTTTAGTGATGATGTAAGAGTATATTGGGTACTATTTCCTTTAATTCTTGGAGCAACTTACTTTACTTTTTATTTTAAATTTATAAACTTTCGTGGTTTTCTTACCTCTGTTAACATTGTAAGAGGAAAATATGATGATATTGATCATCATGAATCTTTGATCGCCGCAGGAGATTCAACTCCAGGAGGTGATATTGCTGAAACTATTGCTATTGAAGACCATGAAGGAGAAGTATCACATTTTCAAGCTTTAACTGCTGCATTATCAGCCACAGTTGGACTTGGTAATATCGCAGGTGTTGCAATTGCAGTGTCTATTGGTGGTGCAGGGGCTACTTTTTGGATGATTATTGCTGGCTTTTTAGGAATGGCATCAAAATTTGTAGAATGTACACTTGGTGTAAAATATAGAGATATTGCTGAGGATGGAACTGTATACGGAGGTCCAATGTATTATTTAACTAAAGGGCTTAAATCTAAAGGGCTTGGTGGCTTAGGAAAAGTTTTAGCAGTATTGTTTGCTATATTTGTTATTGGTGGTTCATTTGGTGGAGGAAATATGTTTCAGGTAAATCAGGCTTTTCAATTAGTGGAACATATTACCGGTGGGAATGACTCTTTCTTGCATGAAAGAGGATGGCTATTTGGTGTAGTTATGGCAATATTAGTTGGTATTGTAATAATTGGTGGAATCAAAAAAATAGCAAAAGTAACTGATAAGATTGTTCCTTTTATGGTTGTAATATATGTAGCAGCATCTTTATTTGTATTAATTGCAAAATATGATATGATTGGCGATGCTATATTACAAATATACAATGGTGCATTTAGCCCTGAAGGTGTTGTAGGTGGAGCAGTCGGGGTATTGGTTCAAGGATTTAGACGTGCCGCTTTTTCAAATGAAGCAGGTGTAGGATCAGCATCAATAGCTCACTCTGCTGTAAAAACTAAGTATGCTGCATCTGAAGGAATGGTTGCTTTACTTGAACCATTTATTGATACCGTTGTAGTTTGTACAATGACAGCATTGGTATTAGTTATTACTGGAAATGTAGCTGCAGAAAATGCGTCATTAAATGATGCTCAAGCCATATTATTAACTTCAGGTGCATTTGCCTCTGTAATTTCATGGTTTCCTTATGTATTGACCATTGCAGTAGTTTTATTTGCCTTTAGTACAATGATCTCATGGTCTTATTACGGTTTTCAAGGATGGGCGTTTTTATTCGGTAGAACTAAAAAAATGGAATATGCTTACAAAATTTTATTCTTAATTTTTGTAGTTATTGGATCTGCGGCTAGTTTAGGTTCAGTTATTGGTTTTTCAGATGCCATGATATTTGCCATGATGGTACCAAATATGATTGGTCTTGTGCTTTTAGCACCTAAAGTTAAAGAAGAACTCAATAAATATATTACTGCAATTAAAGCAAAAAAAGCTTAAAATGTAAAACATATTAAACGAATGAAT
>DAOVTC010000089.1 GCA_030633285.1 Flavobacteriaceae bacterium | reverse complement strand
TTCATGCAGAGGTATTTTAATGCCTGTTGGAGAATCAATATATAAATTTTCAAGACTCGAAATACCAGTTCTATTATCCTCATCCAATCGAATAGCCAAGTCAAAACGTTTCTCACCTTCAAAAACACTACCAATTACAGCACCTGAAAAGCCCATAGATATCATATTATTAATATCTTCAATATGCAAACCATATCTAGCAACTTTTTTTCGATCATATACAATACTCATTTGTGGTAAACCAGCAATTTTTTCAACTGAAATATCTGAAGCACCTTCAACATTTTCAATTAATTTTTTGATTTCATTTCCTTTTTTACTCAACACATTTAAATCTTCACCAAATATTTTAATTGCAATATCTGCTCTCACACCAGTTATTAACTCATTAAAACGCATTTCAATTGGTTGGGTAAATTCAACCTCCATACCAGGTATAATCGCTAGAGCTTCTTTAAATTTATCAGCAAGTTCATCTTTAGTTTTAGCAGAAACCCATTCACTTTTTGGTTTCAATTTAATGATCACATCACTTTCTTCCATTGACATGGGATCTGTTGGTATTTCAGCTGCTCCTATCCTACTCACAACCTGATCTACTTCGGGAAACTCATCTAGTAAAATATTTTCAATTTTAGTAGTTATTTCAATGGTTTTACTCAATGAAGTACCCGTTTTAAGTACAGGTTGAATTACAAAATCACCTTCGTCTAATGTTGGAACAAATTCACCACCCATAGTTGTAAAAAGATAAATTGAAAACACCAATAAAAAAGAGGCTATTCCTAAAATAATTTTTTTACTTTTTAAAGCCCAGCGAATAGATGGTTCATATGCATCACTTAAAAATTTCATTAATCTAACCGATATGTTTTTTGGAGAAGTGTTCGTTGGTCTTAAAAAAATGGATGACATCACAGGTACGTATGTCAATCCGAATATCATTGCACCAACCAAAGCGAAACTAAAGGTTAAGGCCATTGGTTTAAACATTTTTCCTTCAACACCTGTTAAAGAAAGGATAGGAATAAATACGATTAATATGATAAGTTGACCAAAAACGGCTGAATTCATCATTTTTGATGAGCTTTTATAGGTTATTTCATCAATAGCTTCCTGTTTTTCAATAGGATTGAGTTTAAATAATTCACGCCTATTCGAGGTAATTTGAAAAGCAATATATTCGACTATAATTACTGATCCATCAATTATAATCCCAAAATCAATTGCTCCCAGACTCATTAAATTGGCATCTACACCAAATAAATACATTAAGGATAATGCAAAAAGTAAGGTTAAGGGAATAACTGATGCTACAACCAATCCTGAACGCATATTTCCAAGTAATAAAACCACAATAAAAATTACGATCAAACTACCTAAAACCAGATTTTCTACAACGGTATGTGTCGTTTTTGCTATTAATTCACTTCGTTCTAAAAAAGGATTGATATAAACTCCTTCTGGAAGTGATTTTGAAATAGATGCAACACGGTCTTTAACAGCTTCTATCACTTTTTTGGAGTTTCCGTCTTTCAACATCATTACTTGCCCTAAAACTTTCTCTCCCTGTCCATTACCCGTAATTGCTCCAAAACGTGTAGCACTTCCAAATCCAACTTTAGCAACATCTTTTATATATATCGAAAAACCATTTACAGTCTTTACCGGTATATTTTTGATATCATCTAAATTTTTAACCAAACCCTCACCTCTTATAAAATAGGCTTTGTTCAATTTTTCAATATAACCACCACCAGCAATACTATTATTTTTTTCTAAAGCAGTATAAACATCAATAGCAGAAATATTCATTGCTTTTAACTTTTCGGTATTGATAGCAACTTCGTATTGTTTTAGATAACCGCCCCAAGTATTCACTTCAACAACTCCGGGAATACCAGAAAGTTGTCGTTTTACAATCCAATCTTGAATTGTTCTTAAATCTGTTGCAGAATACTTATCTTCATATCCAGGTTCTGTATCGAGTATATATTGGTATATTTCACCTAACCCTGTAGTAATTGGTCCCATTTCAGGTGTACCGAAGCCTTCAGGTATTTTTTCGCTTGCGGATTTAATTTTTTCAGAAATTAATTGCCTTGGTAAATAAGTACCCATATTATCTTCAAAAACAATGGTCACTACTGATAACCCGAATTTTGATACCGATCTAATTTCAATTACTCCAGGTAAATTAGCCATTTCAATTTCAACAGGATAAGTTATAAACTGCTCAATATCTTGAGTTGATAAATTTTTTGAAGTAGTTATTACTTGTACTTGGTTATTGGTAACATCAGGTACAGCACCAATTGGAATTTGTGTCAGAGAATAAATCCCAAATCCAATGATAAAAGCAGTAAATAAAAATATGATGAGTTTATTTTTTAAACTAAATTTTATAATGTTTGTTAACATAATTCATTTATTATTTTAGATGAAATTCTTTTTTTGAAAGAATTTGAAATAAGAATCATTTATATAAACTCTTTAAAATTAAGAATTTATTAGATTCATTTTTAAAGTTCACTAATAGTTTTGTGAACAATTTTACTAAAATGAATTATGTATGCTTGGGTGGTTGAAAAATATCAGGTTTTTCAAATGAAGAATGTAGTTCTTGATAAAAGAAATTTGAAGTTTGATAAATTATATCTTTAGATTCATCAATTGTAAACTTTAATTTATGCAAAACATATACAGTTAATGAATCAAAACTACAATTATGATCAAAAGGTAGTTTATGATCTTCTTTTTGGTGATTTTTACTGTGTTTTTCTTTTAATTCACCATAATGCTTAGATAAAAATATGAATATATCATCTCCATATTTATCCTCATGAAATTTGACATGTTCTACTAACTCATCAAATTTAAAAATATCATTTAAATGGATATTAAAACTTTGAACAAGAATAAAACTTGAAATGAATATGGATAACAATTTAGTAGTCATTCTATTTCACAAAAATATAAAATTAATTGAAAATCAAATTTGGTATAATTTTTTCAAAAAGTGTGAAGATTATTATAGATAATAAGTATGACTATATAATTAATTCTTATAAGTTAATGAAATTCAAGGCTAATTTTCACTCGTAGCTGACGCTTATAGTCTTCTTCTAACCATTTGACATAGTTTTTAGAGCTTTTTAAGATACAATAGGAATATTGTTTAATTCTGTACTCAATATCATCATGAAGTTCTCTAGAAAGAATGTGAGCATCAAAAACATCTTCACTATTTTCTACACATATTTTTGCGTGTTGTGTAATTGATTTTTCTAGTACTGCTTTTGATTTAAGTCCGTTTTTAGATGCTTTAGAGTACTCCTCTTTAACATCAAACTCAATATTTTTTGATTTTTTAAATTGCTCCCTTATCTCTTCAGGCATGACGTATTTAAATCTACGTTCGATATCTTCGTCACTTACTAAATTGTCTAAATAATAACTAGGATTTTTAAAAATCAAATGCCAATCAACATCAGAAGTCCACAATCCAAACCTGTTTACATTATTTCCTAAATCTAAAACTGAAAATGTTGTTTTATCATCTTTAACTCTGGAACCTCTACCAATCATTTGAAAGTATAAGGCTAGTGATTTAGTAGCTCTATTTATTATAATTGTTTCAATACTTGGCTCATCGAAACCAGTGGTCAAAATCCCTACCGATGTTAAAACAGCATCTGGAGTGTTTTTAAACCAATTTAAAATATCTTTACGCTCTTCTTTTGTGTTGGTATTATCAATATAATTTGTTTTATAACCGGCTTGCTTAAAAATTTGGTGCACCTGCCGTGAAGTGTTAATACCATTGTTAAAAATTAATGTTTTTTTACCTAAAGATTCTTGCTCATAAGCTTTAAGTAATTTAGAGTGCATAATATCTTTTGCGTACAACTCTTCAGAAGATTTAACAGTATAATCTCCATTAATTCCTACTTTTAAAGATGTAAGATTAACATTATAACTATAAGTTGTTGCTTCAGCTAAAAATCCTTTTTCTATCAAAGAAGGTATTTTTTCACCTACAATCAAATCATCATAAATTTCACGCATAGGCAAATTTATATTTGAACTTAACGGTGTAGCTGTAACTCCTAAGATAAAACAGTTTTCAAAGTTTTTGAACAATTTACGAAAAGAATTGTAGTGTGCTTCATCAACAATTACCAACCCAATATCATTAATTTCTACCTTACTTTCTTTTATTCGGTTGTTTAAAGTCTCAACCATTGCTACGTAGCAGGTATTTGTATCACCATTTGTGATCTCTTTAACACTACTATCGATAATTTTATTTTTAACTTCAAATTCTGTAAGCATATTTGAAGTTTGCTTGCATAATTCAATACGGTGTGTAAGAATTAATACTTTATGATTGGTTTTTTGAATATATCTTCTGGCTATTTCTGAAAAAATAACAGTTTTACCACCTCCTGTTGGTAATTGGTATAATAAATTAAAACTTTCTGGAGAAATATTTATTCTGTCAAAAATTTTATCAATTGCACCGTGTTGGTAGTCGTATAATTTTTTACCAATTATTTTTTCTTCTTTGTCAAGATTTGAAAGAGTCATAGAATTTATTAAAAAATCATCTTGCAAAAGTACTTAAATACATAGGTTTTAGAGCAAAACTTAAGATGAAATTTTTAATAATTTTATATTTAAAACTAAGGTGTTGTAATTCAGCACTTTGGAATAACATCTAATAACTAGTTACAAGTTGTAGATAAGTATTGATTAGCATCATGTCTAAAATTAGCTATGGCTTGACCTTCTATTATTTTAATACAAGTTAGGCTTGGGCAAAACTTTGTATCAAGTGTGTAAATATTAAGGTTTTTACTAACATTTAACTCTGAAAGAGGTGGATTAGAGTTTATATAGAATGTAATTAAATTATTATTATCTCCTAAGATAATTTTTTGAAGAAATTTATTACTTGAAACATCTAAATATTCTAATTTATTATTCTTACTGAGATCTATTATCTCTTCTTTACAATCAATAATAATAAGTTCTTTTAAGTTTATAAAAGCATCTATTCCTGTTAAGTAATCTGCAATATAATAACCATTTCTATCTGCAAATATTAATCTTTCTGCTTTTTCAGCGTCAGAAGTTAAAACCCTACCATCTAAAACTTCTTCGCTATCAATTCCATAAAAAATTAAAGCATTTTCAAAATTCTCATCAGGAATAAGTGTATATAAATAGCTGTCATCTTCCTCTTTATCATTACATGCTACCAAAAAAATGCTAATAAAAATAATATATATAAATTGTAAAAATTGTTTCATAGTTATAAGCGTTTATTTGGTATAATAAACTGATTCAAAATTAATGAAAATTAAATTAAGTTTTAAACTATAAATTTCTAACTAGCCAATCTCCTACTTCACTAGTTTTATATGTTTTTTCATTTTCAGCTAAATCTTCAGTTACAACACTTTCTGCAAGTTATTTATTAACAATGTCTCTAATGGCTTTGGCTTCTTCTTTTAAACCAAATGCATCTTCAAACATCATAGCAGATGATAATATAGTGGCTAAAGGATTTGCTATATCTTTTCCCGCTGCTTGCGGATAAGACCCGTGAATTGGTTCATACAAATAATTTTTCTCACCTACTGATGCAGATGGCATTAAACCCATT
>DAOVTC010000091.1 GCA_030633285.1 Flavobacteriaceae bacterium | reverse complement strand
GGTGCTGATATTGCAAATGTTTGTAATGAAGCAGCTTTAGTTGCTGCTAGAAAGAATAAAAAGAAAGTACATCATATAGACTTTTTAGATGCAGTTGATAGAATTGTAGGTGGTTTAGAAAAGAAAAATAAAATTATAACTTCTAAAGAAAGAAAAACCATTGCTTATCATGAAGCTGGACATGCAACAGTTAGTTGGATGCTAGAGCATGCAGCACCACTAGTTAAGGTAACTATCGTTCCGAGAGGCAAATCTTTAGGAGCTGCCTGGTATTTACCAGAGGAAAGACAAATCGTTGAAACTGATCAAATGTTAGATGAAATGTGTGCAACACTAGGTGGAAGAGCAGCAGAAAAAGTTATGTTCAATAAAATTTCAACAGGTGCTTTAAATGATTTAGAAAAAGTAACCCGACAAGCAAGAGCAATTGTTACTATATATGGTTTAAATGATAAAATTGGAAATATCACTTATTATGATTCAAGCGGTCAAAGTGACTATACTTTTACTAAACCATATAGTGAATTAACAGCCCAAAATATTGATGAGGAAATTTCAAAAATAATTGAAAAACAGTATAATAGAGCTATACAAATTCTTAAAGAACACAAAAATGAACTTATTGAATTGGCTGAAATTTTAATTGAAAAAGAAGTTATTTTTGAAGAAAATTTGAAAAATATTTTTGGAGAAAGACCATTTCAAAAAGAGATACCAATTGTAAAAAATAAGAGTAAAAGTAAAAAAGAAGAAACAAAAAAAGAAATAACTGAAAAAAATGAAGACTCTAAAGATGAAAATTCTAAGGAATCATCAAAATAACCAAAGTGTTTTTGTAAATTTGAATAATTACATTTTTGATTATGAATTTCTTCACTAAGTTTTTTAAAAACAAAATCAATCCTTCTCAAAAAAAAGAAGAAAATATATCTGAATCTTTTGATGAAATGTCAATTGATGAAAGATTTGTAAAAAAACTTATTCATAAAGGCGGTAAATTTTTATACTGTTCTAACCTAGAGGATGTTGAAACAAATTTAATTCAAATCTTACAAGAAAACAACTGGAATAATGTTGTTAGTTTTAATGAAGAATTACTTGAAATTTTAACTAATATAAAAAGTGCTAAAACTGAAAAAATTATTCCTGATTTACCTTTTTTTACCTGTTGTGAATCCTTAATTTCTGATGATGGAAGTATTATGTTTACCTCTCGTCAATTACGTGATAAAAAATTAAAAGAATTACCAAATAATTTTATTGTATATGCAAAAACCAGCCAAATTGCTAAAGATACTCGTGAAGGTATATCTGGAATAAGAAACAGATCTGAAAAAAATGAAGCAACTATAATCAGCTCTATTAAAGACTATTATCCAAATAAAGCAGACCCCGATTTTATGAGCTATGGTAATACCAATAGTAAAACCTTATATTTGCTTTTATTAGAAGATTTATAAATTCATGAACAACTTTACCAAACGTATAATTTTCGGATTAATATATGTTATTTTAATAGTTTCTTCTTCGCTTTTAGGGCAATTCTATTTTTACAGTTTGTTTTTTATTTTTTTAATAATTAGTCTTTATGAATTTTTAAAAATCATTGGACTAAAAAGCGTTTATCCTTATATTTTAGCTGTTACCTCTTTTTCTTTAGCAATTATTTCTAATAGTAATTTAATAATATTTAAAGATAATTTATCTGAAAAAATATTTATTTCCATATTTACATTCGTTCTATTTTTTACTTTAATAACTACTTTGATCTCATCAAGAAAAGTAGCTATTCAATACTTGGGCAGAATATTTTTGTCATTAATTTATATTATTATACCATTTTCATTATTAATTAAAATACCTTTTTTAAATTTTGAAAATTCATTTGACAGCTCAATTATAATAGGTATTTTTATATTAACTTGGAGTAATGATATATTCGCTTTCCTTATTGGAAAAAATTTCGGAAAAACTAAACTTATTGAAAGAGTATCACCAAATAAAACAGTAGAAGGATTTTTAGGAGGATTTATTTTTACATTTATCTCCGGGTATTTTATCTCAGAATATTGTTTTAGTGTACAAGATATACAGTGGTTTGCTATTGCAATAATTGTTAGTACTTTTGGAGTTTTAGGCGATTTAATTGAATCTATGTTTAAAAGACAAGCTAAATTAAAAGACAGTAGTAATTTTATCCCAGGGCATGGTGGTTTTTTAGATAGATTAGATAGTATTATCTTTGCAACACCGTTTATTTATATATATTTATACTTAACCATATAATGTTTCATAAAGAAGGTTTTAAAATCATATTTTTTTCAGCATTAATTTTAGTTGCTTCTATTTTTTTAGCTGAATATTTTGTACCAATTTATTGGCTTCAAAAAACATTGATGATTGGGGTTTTAGTTCTTTTTATCCTAATTCTTCAGTTTTTCAGAAATCCTAAAAGAAATACTCAAGTTAGTGATGATTATATTATCGCTCCTGCAGATGGAAAAATAGTTGTTATTGAAGAGTTAGTTGAAAAAGAATATTTTAAAGACAAAAGAAGACAGATATCAATTTTTATGTCCCCTTTAAATGTTCATGTTACTCGATACCCAATTAGTGGTGTTATTAAATTTAGCAAACACCATCCTGGAAAATACTTAGTTGCATGGCATCCAAAATCTTCTGAAGAGAATGAACGAACAACCATAGTAATTGAAAATAAAAAAGTTGGTGAAATTTTGTATCGTCAAATAGCAGGTGCTGTTGCGCGTCGTATAGTAAATTATGCGAAAGTTGAAAAAAATGTTATTCAAGGTAATGACGCAGGCTTTATTAAATTTGGCTCTAGACTAGATATTTTTGTACCTTTGGATATGAAAATTACAGTTGAGCTCAACCAAAAAACTAAAGGTGGAGAAACTATAATTGCTAAAATTTAATGACAGATCTTGATCGAAAATTTAAAAAAGCTTTTGAAATAGCATCGGCAATGACCAAAAAGTTACCACCTGATACTATGTTGCAATTTTATGCATATTATAAACATGCTACTAGTAAAGATGCTGTAGCACCACCTTCAGGCAACAATGCTATAAGAAATGCCTTTAAACTAAATGCTTGGTTTCAAATAAATAAAATTTCTGTTGATGAAGCCAAACAAGAGTACATCAAATTGGTTGAAAAATTTACTAACCAAAAGATTACATAATTTCTGACTAAAAATATCATAAAAATTAATTGTTTTTACAACAACTTTATTTCTTATTTCAATATGACTTCTTGAACAAAAACAAAATTCAACTAACAAAATTATTGAAGTTAAAACTATTCTTAAAAAATAAATGTAATATTTAATTCACGAGGTAACTTTGAGTTACCCATGAACATTTTACCCTTTCAAACTTTTCAAGCTTTCTTCGAGCATTGCAATTTTAGAAATTGCATCTGATTCTTTTTTACGCTCATTGGTAATTACTTGTTCGGGAGCATTATTAACAAATCGTTCATTACTTAATTTCTTTTGAACTGATATTAAAAATCCTTTATTATAATCTAATTCTTCTGTTAACTTTTTTAACTCAGCATCAACATCAATACTTTCAGAAAAAGGAATAAAAAACTCATTAGATTTTACTCTAAACGCCAAAGCATTATCTAATTTCTTATCCACTTTAGTAATAATTGAAATATTACAAAGCTTTTGAATAACTTTATTATAATCTGCATTTATTTTATCTTTCTCTAAAATTGAAAGTTCTAATTTTTCTTTAAACGAAATGTTTTTTTCTTTTCGAAGATTTCGAATTGCTGAAATAATTTCTTGAGTGATTTCAAAATCAGTTAAAATATTTTCATCAAAATTACTTTGTTTCGGATAATTTGAAATAATTAATGCTTCTTCCTTTGATCTTTCATTAAAATACTGCCAAATTTCTTCAGTAATAAATGGCATAAAAGGATGTAAAATTTTAATATTATCTTCAAAAAAAGAAATAGTTGCTTTTAACGTTTTTACGTCAATTGGTTTTCCATATTCAGGCTTTACCATCTCTAAATACCAAGAAGAAAAATCATCCCAAACCAATTTATAAATTGCTGTTAAAGCATCTGATAACCTATATTGCTCAAACTGTTTTTCAATAAATTGTAAAGTTTTTTGAAATTTAGAATGATACCATGCAATGGCTGTTTTTGCTGATTGGGGTTGCTCTATTTCACTAGAAACCTCCCATCCTTTTACCAAGCGAAAACCGTTCCAAATTTTATTGGCAAAATTTCGACCTTGCAACATCAAGTTTTCATCAAAAAGCAAATCATTTCCAGCTCCTGAGCTCATCAAAATACCTGTTCTAACACCATCTGCACCATATTGCTTCATCAATTCAATAGGGTCAGGTGAATTACCTAATTGCTTAGACATTTTACGTCCTTGCTTGTCACGAACAATTCCAGTAAAGTACACATTAGAAAATGGTTTCATATCACGAAATTCGTAACCAGCAAAAATCATACGTGCTACCCAAAAGAAAATAATATCTGGACCTGTTACTAAATCATTGGTTGGGTAATAATATTCAATTTCTTTATTATCAGGATTCCGAATACCATCAAAAACAGAAATAGGCCATAACCATGATGAGAACCAAGTATCTAATACATCGTCTTCTTGTCTCAAATCATTTAAAGTTAAAGAATTTTTGACTGTAGCAGAATTGCTATTTATTTTTTCTTGAGCTAAAATTAAAGCTTCTTCTTTTGATTTTGCTATTACAAAATCCTCTACTCCATCTCCATAAAAATAAGCTGGAATTTGTTGCCCCCACCAAAGCTGGCGTGAAATATTCCAATCACGAATATTATCTAACCAGTGATTATAAGTGTTTACATAATGTTTTGGAAAAAAATTAACTTCACCATCTTTTACTGCTTTGATAGCGGGTTTTACCAAGTCTTCCATTTTTAAAAACCATTGTGCTGAAATTTTAGGTTCAATAACAGCTTTGGTTCGTTCTGAAATACCTATTTTATTAACATAGTCTTCAATTTTATTGATATACCCTTTTTCTTCTAACTCTTTAACAATAGCTTTTCTAACTTCAAATCTATCTTGTCCCTCATAATGAAGTCCGTAAGAATTTAAAGTTGCATCATCATTAAATATATCAATCACTTCTAATTTATGCTTCTCTCCTATTACTTTATCATTAGGGTCATGTGCTGGAGTAATCTTTAAGCACCCTGTACCAAACTCTACATCAACATATTCATCTTCAATAATTGGAATTATACGATTTACTATTGGTACAATTGCCTTTTTACCTTTTAAATGTTTAAATCGCTCATCATTTGGATTTATACATATTGCAGTATCTCCTAAAATTGTTTCAGGTCTTGTGGTTGCAATAGTTATTACATCATTACTACCTTCAATTTTATAATCTAAATAATATAGTTTTCCTTGTTTTTCTACATATTCTACTTCTTCATCAGACAAAGTAGTTTTAGCTTCAGGATCCCAATTTACCATTCGATAACCGCGATAAATTAATCCTTTATTAAATAAGTCAATAAAAGTATCAATAACCGACTCACTCAAATCATCATCCATTGTGAATTTGGTGCGATCCCAATCACATGAAGCTCC
>DAOVTC010000112.1 GCA_030633285.1 Flavobacteriaceae bacterium | reverse complement strand
GTATAACCTAATTCATCTTTTTCAATCAATAAAAAATAATTACAAGAATTTCCAATTCTTATACTATTAGCATTTTGCATTATAAATCTAGCTTCATCACTCAAATTAATTGGAAATGCAGCACCTATATTAATATCAACATACTCTTTTGGCATCAAAGCTTTTACATTCATTAACAGTGACGGTCTTTTAAAATCATCAAAAATAATTTTATTTTCAGAGTTTTCAAATATAATTGCATCATTATGAGTAGATTTACTAAAAGTAAGTCCATTAATATTTTGCCTAGTTATCATACATCCATTTGGAAAGTATCTTTTCAAAATATTAAAATCTTTTTCTCTAAAGAAAATTTCAGATTCAATATATTTATTAGTTACATTAGTATTCTTTTTCATTTCATCCTTAGTAGACTCAACTCCATCTTGTATTAATTCTCTTTGTTTTATTGCTTTTTTTTCACTTACTTGTTGCATTTTAGAACTATTCATTTTCCAACCTATACCGCCTATTAAAACTAATATACCGCCAATAATAGATAAAATTATAAATATATTTCCCATTCTTTTCATTTTGTTAATTATTTCAAAACCTTTAAATAATTTATTCAAAGTTAATTATTTTTAAATTATATTATTAAAAAAATCAGAAACTGTAAGCTCTGAAAAAAATAAAAATAAGTTCAATTCATCTACAACATCTTTATTACCTTTGCAAATCATTTTTATTATCAAATAAATCATGCAAAAAAAAGTAATGTTAATTATCCTTGACGGATGGGGAATAACCCAAAACCCAGATGTTTCAGCTATTTATCAGGCAAAAACTCCTTTTTTTGACTCTTTAATAAATAATTATCCCAATGCAAGTTTGAGAACCGATGGTTTACACGTTGGTTTACCTGATGGTCAAATGGGAAATTCAGAAGTTGGACATATGAATCTTGGAGCCGGACGAATTGTTTTTCAAGATTTTGTGAAAATTAATAATGCTGTTGCTGATAGGTCCATCGCTAAAGAAAAATCTTTGGTTGATGCTTTTACTTACGCTAAAGAAAACAATAAAAAAATACATTTTTTAGGATTACTTTCAGATGGTGGTGTACATTCTCATATCAATCATACAAAAGGATTGTTAAAGGCTGCTCATGATTTCGGTTTAAGCAATGTTTATTTACATGCATTTACAGATGGTAGAGATGTTGACCCAAAATCTGGTAAAGGTTTTATTGCTGATATTGAAAATTACATGAGTGAAACTACCGGGAAATTAGCGACTATTTGTGGTAGATATTATGCAATGGATAGAGATCAACGTTGGGAACGTGTAAAATTATCTTACGATGTAATGGTTAATGGTAAGGGCGAAAAATCTCATGATGCTGTTGCAAGTATGCAAAAAAGCTATAATAATGATATAACAGATGAGTTCATCAAACCAATCGTCATGGTTGATAATAACGAAAAACCTATAGCTACAATTCAAGAAGATGATGTAATTGTTTTCTTTAATTTTAGAACAGATCGCGGTCGACAATTAACTAGGGTTTTAACCCAAGAAAATTTTCAAGAATATAGCATGCATACAATTCCATTACATTATGTAACCATGACCAATTATGATAAATCTTTTAAAAATATTTCTGTAATATATCCTAAAGAAAACCTTACTGAAACACTAGGTGAGGTTTTAGAAAAAAATAATAAAAAACAAATTCGTATAGCCGAAACAGAAAAATATCCACATGTTACTTTTTTCTTTTCTGGTGGAAGAGAAAAAGAATTTGACGGCGAAAAACGTCTACTTTGTCCATCACCAAAAGTAGCAACTTATGATTTGCAACCTGAAATGAGTGCTAAAGATATTCAAGATGCTATTATTCCTGAGTTAAAAAAACAAGAAGTCGATTTTATTTGCTTGAATTTTGCAAATACAGATATGGTGGGTCATACAGGTATTATGGAAGCTGCCATAAAAGCTGCCGAGTTTGTTGATTCATGTTTAAAAGAAGTGGTTACAACTGCATTAGGAAATGGATATTCTAGCATAATTATTGCAGATCATGGAAATAGTGAAAAAATGATTAATGAAGATGGTACTCCAAACACAGCACACACAACATATCCTGTCCCTCTAATTTTGGTAGAAAAAGATAAAGAACACAAAATTCATGACGGAATTCTAGGAGATATTGCCCCTACAATTTTAGATTTAATGGGAATTGAACAACCCAAAAGTATGACTCAAAAATCATTATTATAAAAATTTTAACAATGAAAAAAATTATCCTAATTGTATTATTACTATTCATTTACTTTAATGGTAATTCCCAAAAGGAAAAAACTACTTTATCTGCACCTGCAAATTTAGTAGGTATAAAAACTATAGAAGATTTTAAACAACAGCCTTATGGCCTTTGGTTTAATCCAAATTATTCAGATTATAAGCTTGATAAATCTGTTGTTAAAGAATTAAATAAACATATAAAAGGTGTTAGTATTAAAGCCTTTATGGGTACTTGGTGTGGAGACAGTAAATTAGAAGTTCCTAGGCTATATAAACTATTGGATGCGTTAAAATTCGAACAGAAAAACTTAACTATGATTGCGGTTAACAGAGATAAAAAGACACCTGATAATCTTCAACAAGGTTTAAATATTTTTAGAGTACCAACTTTTATTTTCTATAAAAATGGTCAAGAAATTGGTAGATTTGTTGAATATCCAAGAGAAACTTTAGAAAAAGATATTCTTAAAATTGTAAGCGGTAAAACATATAAACATTCTTACGAAACTGATTAACTTTAATATTTTATATCTTCTACACAATAGCCATGTAAGTTATTAGTTTACTACTATATATTAAAAGATAATACATTAGATTTGTAAAAAATTTGATTATGCTGCCGAAGAATTCATTAATTATTGCTGTTGATTTTGATGGAACCATTGTAGAAGATGCTTATCCAAAAGTTGGTCCTGCAAGAATATTTGCTTTTGACACCCTAATAGAACTACAAAAAAAAGGTCACAGATTAATTTTATGGACATATCGCTATGGCGAAAGGCTACAAGATGCCGTTGATTTTTGTAAAAAAAATGGTGTGGAATTTTATGCTGTTAATCAAAGTTATCCCGAAGAAAAATTTGATGGTAAAATAAGCAGGAAAATTAATGCTGATGTTTTTATTGATGATCGAAATTTAGGAGGAATTCTAGGTTGGGGTGAAATATATCAACAATTATTAAAAACTGAAAAACACCCTGAAAGAAAACCAAAAAAAGGATTTTTTGGGTTATTTAAAAGTTAAAATTACATTTTAAACGCATCAAAATACTCTCTATCAATTTCTTCACGATGATCTGGATGTGCAATTGCAACCAAAGCTTCTTTTCTTTGTTTTAAGGTTTTACCATATAAATTAGCTGCACCGAATTCAGTAACAACATAATGTACATTTGACCTAGTAGTAACAACTCCTGCTCCTTTTTTCAAAAATGGTACAATTTTACTTTCACCTCTTTTGGTTTGTGATGGCATTGCAATTATTGCTTTTCCACCTTCACTCAGTGAAGCCCCTCTAATAAAATCTACTTGACCACCGACTCCAGAATAAAATCGGGTACCAATAGAGTCAGCACAAACTTGCCCTGTTAAATCAATTTCTATAGCTGAATTTATAGCAACCATTTTTTTATTTTGTCTTATTACGGCAATATCATTAACATAATCAGCTGTACGCATTTCAATAAACGGATTATCATCAACATAATCATAAAGTCTTTTGGTTCCTAGTAAAAAAGTTGCCATTGCTCTACCAGGATTTACACCTTTGAAATCTCCATTAATTACATTACTTAAAATTAAATCAATAACCCCATCTGATAACATTTCAGTATGTAATCCTAAATCTTTATGATTTCCCAAACGTTGTAAAACTGCATTAGGAATATTTCCAATACCCATTTGCAATGTACTTTTATCATCAATCAATTCAGCTATATTACCTCCTATTCTATGTTCAACATCGGTTATTTTTGGTATTTTTATTGTGTGAATAGGCTCATCAACCTCTACAAAAGAGTCTAATTCTGAAATATGGATTATACCATCACCATGAGTTCTCGGCATTTGTGGATTAATTTGAGCTATAACATGATCTGCATTTTCTATTGCGGCTAAAGCTGCCATGACAGTAACACCTAATGAGCAATAACCATGTTTATCTGGAGGAGAAACTTGAATTAAAGTTACATCAATATCTATTATATTACGTTTAAACAGAATAGGTAATTCGCTTAAAAAAACTGGTGTATATGACCCATTTCCGGCCAACAAAGTATGTCTAACATTTGGACCAACAAAAAAAGAATTGACATAAAAGCTATCTCTTAATTCAGGATTTGCATAAGGCACTTCACCCTCAATATGCAAATGACAAATTTCAACATTCCTCAACTCATCACTTCTAGCAGTCATTGCATTTATCAATGCTTGAGGCGCAGCTGCTGCTGCTTGAATATAAACTCTATCATTTGATTTTATTACTTTAACTGCTTCTTCTGCACTAACCGATTTATACATTTTGATGGTATTTTTAAACACACAAAGTTACAAATTTGATTTCTATTTTTTTATCATTTTACATCTTACTTCCATTTTCTTAATCATACTTTTTAAGTACCTTTGTAACTTATATAAAAATCATTAAATGATAAAAATAAAAACACGCGAAGAAATTGAATTGATGCGTGAAAGTGCCTTAATAGTTTCTAAAACACTAGGTGAAGTTGCTAAAGCAATTCAACCTGGAATTACAACTTTACAATTAGATAAAATTGCTGAAGAATTTATTAGAGATCATGGTGCCATACCTGGTTTTTTAGGACTTTATGATTTTCCTAACACCCTGTGTATGAGCCCGAATGAACAGGTTGTTCATGGAATTCCAAATAACAAACCTTTACAGGAAGGAGATATAATATCTGTTGATTGCGGGGCTTTAAAAAATGAATTTTAT
>DAOVTC010000173.1 GCA_030633285.1 Flavobacteriaceae bacterium | reverse complement strand
GCATAAATACCATAATAAACATAACCCATTTGGTCAGTTTCTCCATATCTTACTCTTAATTTAGTTTCATTCTTAATCATTTTTTCGTAATTTGCAAGGAAGCCAGTTTACGAAAAAAAAAATTAATAATCAATAGCAAATAAATTTTTTTATACTAAACTTTATTCACATTTTTGTATAATAAATATGGCAACCTGTTTAATTGCTAAAAAGAAACAAGACTAATTCAAAATAATCTCTGATTAAATGATGAAAAAAGCCTCCTCGGTATGGGATAATTGCCTGCTTTTTATAAAAGATAATATTAAGCCTCAAGCCTTTAAAACATGGTTTGAGCCAATAAAACCTATAAAACTCACAGGTGATGTTTTGACAATACAAGTACCTAGTAAATTCTTTTTTGAATGGTTGGAGGAACATTATATTAAATTGTTAAGAGTTGCTTTAGTTAGAGAGTTAGGAGAAAGTGCAAAATTAGTTTATGATGTTAGAATGGAAAATACCTATAGCAATAGAAAACCACATACTGTGAAGTTTCCGAGTTCCAATAGAAAACCATTTAATTCTCAAGGTGTAACAATTCCTTTAGAAATTGATAAGCATGAGTTGAAAAATCCTTTTGTTATTCCTGGTATTCAAAAAGTTAAAATTGAATCACAATTAAATCCAAATTATAATTTTGATAATTTTATAGAAGGTGATTCTAATCGATTAGCCAGATCTGCAAGTTTTGCTGTTTCTAATAAACCGGGAGGTACATCTTTTAATCCTTTGTTAATTTATGGTGGAGTAGGTTTAGGAAAAACACATTTAGCACAGGCTATTGGAGTTCGTATTAAAGAAATGTATCCTGAAAAAACTGTCTTATATATTTCAGCAGAAAAATTTACCCAACAATTTATAGATTCTGTAAAAGGAAATACGCGAAATGATTTTATTCATTTTTATCAAATGATCGATGTGTTAATTGTTGATGATGTTCAATTTTTGTCAGGAAAATCTGGTACCCAAAATGTATTCTTCCATATTTTTAATCACCTCCATCAAAATGGTAAGCAGGTAATTTTGACCTCTGATAAAGCTCCTGTTGATATGCAAGATATTGAACAACGATTATTATCAAGGTTCAAATGGGGATTATCAGCCGAATTAATGCCACCAGATTATGAAACTAGAATTTCAATTTTACAAAACAAAATGTTTAGAGATGGCGTTGAAATTCCAGAGGAAATAGTTGAATACATCGCTAAAAATATAAAAACAAATGTGCGTGAATTAGAAGGAGTTTTAATTTCATTAATAGCACAAGCTTCATTTAACCGAAAAGAATTTACACTTCCACTTACCAAACAAATTGTTGATAAATTTGTCAAAAACACTAAAAAAGAAGTTTCTATTGATTATATACAAAAAGTAGTTTCAAAATATTTTGAAATGGATGTAACTACTTTACAATCAAAAACTAGAAAACGTCACATTGTTCAAGCACGTCAGTTAGCAATGTTTTTTGCTAAACGTATGACAAAAGCTTCTTTAGCAAGTATTGGTTCGCAAATTGGAAGTAGAGATCATGCTACGGTTTTACATGCTTGTAAAACAGTTGATAACCTTTCCGAAACAGATAAGCAATTCCGTAAATATGTTGATGAATTGACCAAGAAGCTTACTTTTTAACATCATAATATATGAAAAAAGTATTAATGGTATGTCTAGGAAATATTTGTAGATCACCATTAGCTGAAGGTATTTTACACTCCAAAGTTGACAAAAACAGTATTATAGTCGATTCTGCAGGAACGGGTGGGTGGCATATAGGTGAATTGCCTGACCAACGATCAATTCAAGTCGCAAATAAACACAATATTAATATTACAAACCAACGTTGTAGGAAATTTCACGTTTCTGATTTTGATAATTTTGATATAATATATGTTATGGATGAATCAAATTTCATAGATGTTTTATCAATGGCTAGAAATGAAGTAGATAAATTAAAAGTTTATTTAATTTTAGATGAAATGTTTCCTAATCAAAAAGTTGAAGTACCCGATCCTTATTACGATGGTGATAGTGGATTTGAAAATGTATTTCAAATGTTAGATAAGGCATGTCAAGTAATTGCTGATAAATTAAAAGAATAATGAGTTTAGGTAATCTATATTTAATTCCTACAACATTAGGAGATAATGAACCTCTAGAAGTCTTACCAATTTTAGTTAAAAAGATAGTTGAACAAGTAGATTATTATATTGTTGAAAATGAAAAATCTGCACGGAGGTTTATTAAAAAAATTACTCCAAGAAAATCACAACCTTCTTTAAAGATTTTTGTTTTAGATAAATATACTTCTGAGTTAGAATCAAAGACTTATCTTGACCCATGTTTGCAAGGTAAAAATGTTGGATTATTATCAGAAGCAGGTGTTCCAGCAATAGCAGATCCAGGAGCTAATATTGTTATTCAAGCTCATCAAAATAATATAAGAGTTATACCTTTAGTGGGTCCATCTTCAATAACTTTAGCTATGATGAGTTCTGGTTTAAATGGGCAAAATTTTGCTTTTAATGGTTATTTACCCATTGATAAATTAGAAAGGAAAAAAGCAATTAAAGAGTTAGAAAAATTATCAAAACTCAAAAATCAATCGCAAATATTTATTGAAACTCCCTATAGAAATGATAAATTATTTACTGATTTAAAGAGTGTATTAACACCATCAACTTTTTTATGTGTTGCTGCTGATATAACTTTATCAACCGAATTTATTAAAACACTTAATATAAGTGATTGGAAAAATCAAAAAATTAATTTACATAAGCGCCCTTGTATTTTTATCATCCATAAATTTTAACAAAAAAAAGCTACAAAAATTGTAGCCTTTATGTTAAAAATTAAAATTTTCAAGCTTATATCGTATGATTCTTAATTGGCTTGATAAATGAGGTGTCATAGCCAGCAAATTTTTTCATATAGTGTTGGACATTAGTGCCATAAGCATCAATAAATATATCAGACCCATTACTTCGTAAATATTTTTTTACATTTCCTGCACCAGCCAGGTGAGCAGCTGCTAATATTCCGGATTCAGTAATTTCTATACCATTAATTCTTTTACCAACACTTCGTTTAATATCTCTTATTAAGATCCATTTATTTACTGAACACAACACTATAAAAG
>DAOVTC010000113.1 GCA_030633285.1 Flavobacteriaceae bacterium | reverse complement strand
GATAACGGAACTGGAATGAGTCAAACTGATGCACGTTTTGCTTTTGAGCGACATGCTACATCAAAAATAAAAACAGCCAGTGATTTATTTGACTTGCACACCAATGGCTTTAGAGGTGAGGCTCTGGCTTCTATTGCTGCAATTACCCATACTACTCTCAAAACCAAACAAGAAAATCAAGACTTAGGTACACAAATTAAAATAAAAGGTGGGGAAGTTATATCACATGAGGTAATTTCTACTCCAAAAGGATCAAGTTTTGAAGTAAAAAATTTATTTTATAATATTCCTGCTCGCCGTAATTTCTTGAAATCAAACACTATTGAAACAAGACATATTATTGATGCTTTTCAACGTGTAGCATTAACATATCCAAATATTGCATTTAGTTTATACCATAATGATAATGAAATATATAACCTAAAAACAGGCAATTTACGTCAAAGAATTACTACTATTTTTGGCAAGAATACAAATGAAAAATTAGTACCAATTAAAGAAGAAACTGATATATTAAAAATTGAAGGCTTCATTACCAAACCTAATTTTGCAAAGAAAAAACGCGGAGAACAATTCTTTTTTGTAAATAACAGATTTATTAAGAGTGCCTATTTACACCATGCTGTTGCCAATGCTTTTGAAGGTTTATTAAATCATGGTTATCATCCATCTTATTTTTTATATTTAACAGTTCCTGCAAATAGTATTGACATAAATATTCACCCAACAAAAACTGAAATAAAGTTTGATAATGATAGAGATTTATATGCTATTATACGATCAACTATTAAACATAGTTTAGGACAATACAATGTATCTCCTGCTCTTGATTTTGATAGGGATGCAAGCTTAGATACACCATATTCATTTAAAAATAAGACTCAAATTAATACTCCTATTATTGAAATAGATCCTGATTTCAATCCATTTTCATCTGAACAAAAATCAAGCTTATCTCCTGACAAGGCTATTTCTCCTTTTCTAAAAAAAGAAATACCTACCAATTGGAGTGCTCTTTATTTAGAAAATGAAAAAACTAATAAACTTATACAAAATATTGAAGTTGATGCTGAGATTTTAACTCAAAAATTATTTACCGATTTAGATGAAAATGTGAACTTCACAACTTATCAATTTCATAAAAAATATTTAGTGAGTTCCATAAAGTCAGGTATGGTTTTAATAGATCAAAATTATGCTCATCAACGTATTTTATATGAAGATTTATTGGTGAAGCTTACCATGGAAGATGTTGGTAATCAACAACTTTTATTTCCTTTAAAAGTAAACTTAAACAAATCCGATATTGCAATCATTAGTGATTTTAAAATCGATTTACAAAGTGCAGGATTTTCTATTTCAAAAATTTTAGATGATTCAATCGTATTGGAAACCATTCCTATTAATATTTCTGAAAGTGAAGTAATTGGAGTTATAGAAGAACTCATTGAAAACTTTAAAAACGAAATACCTGAAAATAGCTTTAGTCAAATTGATATTATTGCAAAAAGTTTGGCAAAAAGTTTGGCTATAAAATCAGGAATAAATCTTACACATAAGGAGCAAGAAGATATTTTAAATAAATTGTTTTTATGCAAAGAACCGAACTATTCACCATTTGGTAAAAAAGTATTTATTACATTGTCATTAGAAGAATTAGAAGAAAAGTTTAATTTATAAATTACTATGGGGAAAATTACTGAAACTGTTAAACATTTAATTATTTTAAATGCAATATTATTCGCAGCTACCATTTTGGTACCCACAATTGATTTAGGTAATTGGTTAGCTCTATATTTTCCTAAAAATGAACATTTTGGTGTTTGGCAATTTGTAAGCCACATGTTTATGCATGGTAGTTTTATGCATATACTCTTTAACATGTATGCCTTATGGGCTTTTGGTTCTCCTTTAGAACAAATGTGGGGGAAAAATAAATTTCTATTTTTCTATTTTTCTGCAGGTATTGGTGCAGGACTAATTTATACCGCAGTAAATTATTTTCAGTTTAACAATATATTTAATGAACTTATAGGTGCAGGCATTTCTAATACTGAAATTCAAACTTTATTAGAAACTGGCAGGTATAATACTGATATCTTAAATCAGATATCCGAAAAAAGATTAACTGATCTTTACCAAATTTATAACACACCAGCTGTTGGAGCTTCTGGTGCAATTTACGGTGTTTTAGTTGCATTTGGAATGTCGTTTCCTAATGCAAAACTGGCATTAATCTTTTTTCCGGTACCAATTGCAGCCAAATATTTTATACCTGTTTTAATTGCTATAGATTTATTTTCAGGAGTAACAGGATTTTCGCTTTTTGGCGGAGGAATTGCCCATTTTGCACATGTTGGTGGTGCACTTATCGGCTTTATCATGATGCAATATTGGAAAAAGACCCAATTTAATCGATGGAATTAATTTAAACATTTTTACAAGTGGAAAATTGGTTTAGTAACATAAAGTATAAATTTCAATCAGCTAATATTGTAGAAAAAATTATATATCTCAATATTGCATTATTTGTACTGACCTACTTATTTGAAACAATTTCATTTTTAGTTGGAAGTGACAGTAATTTTATTACCAATTGGTTTGCTTTATCACCACATTTTAACTCATTGATAACAAAACCATGGTCAATAATAAGTTATGGGTTTTTACACAATGGATTTTTACATATATTATTCAACTTGATATTTTTATTTTATTTTGGAAATATATTTTTAGATTTTTTTAATAAAAAACAATTTTTAACTTATTACTTACTAGGAATAATTTTTGGTGGTATAATTTTTTTACTCAGTTATAATTATTTTCCCGCATTAAAAACTCAAGAAGCGTATTTGGTTGGTGCATCAGCCGGTGTAACAGCTATATTAGTTGGTATTGCAAGTCTTATCCCACAATATAATATAAGATTTAGATTTATTGGAAATATTAAATTATTGTATATTGCTATTGCTATTGTTGCCCTAGATGTTATTCAAATACCTAATGGAAATGCTGGTGGTCATTTAGCACATTTAGGAGGCGCACTGATAGGTTTTTCTTTAACCAATTATTTTAATAAAGGATTAAATTTAATTGAATGGTTAGAGAATTTATTTTTACCAAAAAAAGAAAAGCCTCTAAAAACAGTATATAAAAAAAATAAATCTGCAATACCAAAAGAAGAAAATTCAATTGCACATCAAAAAAAGATTGATGCTATATTAGATAAAATCAGTAAATCAGGCTATGAAACATTAACAAAGCAAGAAAAAGATTTTTTGTTTAAAGCCGGGAAAAATTAACAAACAAAAATTTAATCCATTGAAAAATTTATCTTTTTTTAATAAAATAATATTCTTTATCAATAATGTTTTTGCATTGTTATTTTTAGCATCATTTGCATTACCATATATTTCTCCTAAAACTTTTCCATCATTATCCATTTTAAGTTTAGCAGTTCCTTTGTTAATATTTATTCACATAGTATTTGTAATATATTGGTGGCTGTCAGGTGTTAAAAAACAATTTTTACTTTCAGGATTGTGCTTATTTTTAGCAATTGTTTTTTCTTATTTTCCTTATAAATTCAACGGGAAAAATGTTATTAGTGGTAGTAGTTTTTCTGTTATGAACTTTAATGTTAGACTTTTTAATCGCTACCAATGGATTGATGATAAAAATATTCCATTTAAAATTTCTGAATTTATAAAACAAAATAATCCTGATATATTAGCTATTCAAGAATATTATCCCTCAAAAGATATATATATAGAATATCCCAATGAATATATAGAATTAAAAGGTGAAAAAAATAATTTTGGACAAGCAATTTTTTCTAAATATGAAATTATTAACAAAGGGGCTTTAAATTTTACAGGTTCTGCTAATAATGCAATTTTTGTAGATATTATTAAAAATAACGATACCATAAGAATTTACAATTTACATTTAGAATCTCTAGGTATTAAGTCTAATAATGTAGATTTGGTTGAGTTAAATGAAAAAAAATCTAAACGATTAATAAAAAGATTAACAACTTCATTTACCAAACAACAATCACAAGTTGAACAATTTAATAATCACATAAAGAATTGCCGTTATAAAGTTGTGATTTGTGGTGATTTTAATAATACAGCTTATTCTTGGGCTTACCATAATGTTAAAAATAATTTAAAAGACACTTATTTAGAAGCCGGTAAAGGTTTTGGTGAAACTTTTTCTTTTAATAAATACCCTCTGAGAATTGATTTTATATTGGTTGACGAAAAATATAAAGTAAATCAACATCAAAATTTTGATGTGCAACTTTCTGACCATGAACCAATTTTAGCAAAATTGAGTTTTTAGTTTTTGGTAATAGGCAAAAGGTGAAAATACTTTTTTCTCCTTACTCCTTACTCCTTGTTTACTTTACACTTCACACTTTTCATTTTACAAACCCATAATCTCTTTCTACTTTACAAATTCTCAATTGATACTTTTTATACCAAAATGCCCTGCCTTTTTCTCTTGCTATAAAATGTTCAACATTATTTTTCCACTTTTTTATTGCTTCAACATTCTTCCAATAAGATACTGTGATTCCAAGTTCATTTCTGGCAGATTCAATTCCTAAATAGCCATCTTGTTGTTTGGCTAATTTTTCCATTTTCAATGCAGTATCTTCATATCCATCATCAAAATCAGTTCGTAAAGTAGTAAATATCACTGCATAATAAGGAGGTTCTGGTGTTTTAGCTATCATAATTTTATCGTATTTTTGCAAATTCTAAATATACACCAATGCAAACACTTAAAAAAGTTGCTTTTTACACTTTAGGTTGTAAACTAAATTTTTCAGAAACTTCTACTATCGCCAGAGGTTTTCAAAGCAAAAATTTTGAAAGAGTTGACTTTGATAAGAAAGCTGATATCTATGTTATCAACACTTGCTCTGTAACTGACAATGCTGATAAACGATTTAAAACTATTGTAAAATCAGCCTTAAAACAAAAT
>DAOVTC010000090.1 GCA_030633285.1 Flavobacteriaceae bacterium | reverse complement strand
TTATTTATCAATTAGATAACGTTTATGAATGATGGTTTAATATAAAATTAATAAAAATTACAACTTATAATAATCCATCATCATTTTTTCATAAATCTTATCAGGTAAAATTCTTTTTAAGATAATTGAAACTGTATCTAAGAAACCGCCTACTTTATAATGTATTTTAGGATTAGGGTTTTGAATGATTTTATATACTTTTTTAGCCATTTCTATAGGGTCACTTCCATTTTTGACATGGAGATCCATTACCTCTAAATTTTTTTTATAATTATCTTTGTAAACAGAATTTTCATATACTGGTGTATGATACCTGCCTTTGGCAATATTGGTTGCAAAATCACCAGGAGCCACATTGGTAATTTCAATTCCAAAATTTTTAACTTCCATTCTCAAAGCTTCTGAAGCAATTTCTAAAGCACTTTTAGTTGCAGAATAAATTCCCCGAAAGGGCAACCCCATATATCCCGCAATTGAAGTTACATTTATAATTAAACCAGAATTTTGTTTACGCATTTGTGGCAAAACAGATTTTATAACATCTATAGTTCCAAAAAAATTGGTATCAAATGCTTTACGCATTTCATCAGTTGGTGTTTCTTCAATCGGACCTGTAATGCCAATACCGGCATTATTGATTAAAATATCAATTCGCCCTTCTTTATCAATAATAGTCTTAACAGCAGTTTCAATTGTATTTAAATTATTTAAATCTAATTGTAATAAAGTAAAAGATTGTTCATTTTGTTTAGGGTTACGGCATGTACCGTAGACTTTATATCCTTTTTGAGATAAAAACTCGGTGGTTACCTTACCTATTCCAGAAGAAGCTCCTGTAATTAAAACTACTTTATTCATAATTACAAAGATGAAATAATTTTTTGAAGATTCCCATTAGTTTAAGGGGTAAAAGGCATGAGTATTTTTAAATGAGATCCCGCACTTCTGCGGGATTAATTCTACTAATAATTTTCAATTCGCCTTTGACTCTTGAAAATAAAGTATCATTAAAATGGCAAGCTACCTGCATCACACCGCTACGACCTAATACCTTTGCTGCGTTCCCGCCCTGGAGGATTCAAAGGGAGCTGGTTGTGCAGGACTTGCCGGCGCAAAAATACAACCCTTTTACAATTTTCCAATGTTTTTTTTTACTTTTTAAAAAGTATTTTTAAGCTTTGATTTTAATGTAAACAGAAATGAAGTATATTTGTTTAAACTTAAAATTATTTATTATGGAAAATCAACCAGTACCTTCAAAAAATGTTATTTTAAATTATGGATTATATCTTGGAATAGCTTCCATCTTAGTCAGTGTAATACTTTATGCTTTGGGTATGCATTATGATCAAGATTGGAAACAAGGTACTTTTGGATTTATTATAATGGTAGCTATTATCTTTTTAGGACTTAAAAAGTATAAAGAGCTAAACAATGGTTATTTAACTATCGGGCAAGCTTTAAAAACAGGTGTTGGTATTGCTCTAATCGGTGGTATTATTTCTCTTATATATTCTTACGTTTTTATGAATTTTATTGAACCAGATTTTATGGTAAATATTATGGCAGGAGCTGAAGAAAAAATGATGGAAGAAAATCCAAATCTTACTGATGAACAAATTGAACAAGCATTAGCAATATCAAGTAAGATGTCTTCTCCTGTAATTTTAGCTTCAATAAGTATATTTGTTAGTCTGTTTTTTGGTTTTATAGTTTCCCTTATTACTGGACTTATTTTAAAAAATAACCCTGAAAATTAATCACTTTAATGAATATATCAGTAGTCATTCCGCTACTTAATGAAGAAGAATCTTTAAACGAATTACATGATTGGATTGTACAAGTGATGCAATCCAATCATTATTCTTACGAAATACTTTTTATTGATGATGGCAGTACAGATAAATCTTGGAAAATTATTGAAGAATTATCTCAAAAAAACTCTAATGTAAAAGGGTTAAAATTCAATATTAATTATGGAAAGTCACAAGCTTTAAACGCTGCGTTTAAAGAAGCTAAAGGTGATGTTGTTATTACCATGGATGCTGATTTACAAGACAATCCTGAAGAAATTCCAGAACTTTTTGACTTAATCACCAAAGAAAATCACGATTTAATTTCGGGCTGGAAAAAGAAGCGATACGATTCCAAAATTCGTAAAAATATTCCTTCAAAACTTTTTAATGCAGTTGCCCGAAAAACATCTGGCTTACATTTACATGATTTTAATTGCGGACTAAAAGCTTACAAAAATGATGTGGTAAAAAATATTGATGTTTATGGTGAAATGCATCGTTATATTCCTGTGCTTGCTAAAAATGCAGGCTATACAAATATTGATGAAAAAGTGGTACAACATCAAGCTCGTAAATACGGTAAAACCAAATTCGGGATGGATAGGTTTATCAATGGTTTTTTAGATCTAATCACTATTAGTTTTTTATCAAAATACGGCAAACGACCAATGCATCTTTTTGGTTTATTAGGAACTTTTATGTTTATCATCGGTTTTTTAGCTTCACTATTTATAGGTGTCGTAAAATTAATTAAACTTTATAACCATGAACCTACAATTTTAATAACTGATAATCCATGGTTTTATATAGCATTAGTCGCTATGATTTTAGGTTCTCAGCTATTTTTAGCTGGCTTTTTAGGCGAATTGATTTTACGCTCAAAACGCAACGACAAACGATATACAATTAGTAAACAAATTAATCTATAAATAATTTATCTTTGCCATATTAAACTTCAGGTAAAATGAATACAAACAAAATTTTAAACAAAGCCAAACTTTGGCTAAATGCACCTTTTGACAAGGAAGCACAAGAAGAAATTCAAAATTTAATTCAAAACAATCCAGAAGAGCTAAACGACAGGTTTTACAAAAACATGGAATTTGGCACTGGTGGTATGAGAGGAATTATGGGTGCCGGAACCAATAGGATTAACAAATATACACTGGGTAAAAACACACAAGGCTTATCTAATTATTTACACAAAGCTTTTCCAAACAAACAATGTAAAGTTGCTATTGCGTATGATTGCAGGCACAATAGTAAAACTTTTGCAAAATCAGTAGCTAATGTTTTTTCTGCTAATAATATCAAAGTATTTTTATTTGAAGATTTACGTCCAACTCCTGAACTATCCTATGCTGTACGCGAATTAGATTGCGATGCAGGAATTGTACTTACCGCTTCACATAATCCACCTGAGTATAACGGTTATAAAGTGTATTTTAATGATGGTGGTCAGATTATCCCTCCACAAGATGGTGAAATAATCGATGAAATTAATGCTCTTGATTTTAAGGATATTAATTTTGATGCCAATGAAAATTTAATCGAATTTATTGGTGAAAAAATTGATTCTAAATTTATAGATGCTGCAGTAAAAAATGCAACCGTAAAAACTACAAAAGGACGTGAAAATATTAAAATAGTTTTCACTTCTATACATGGAACTTCTATAACCCTAATTCCTGAAGCTTTAAAAAGAGCTGGTTTTACCGATGTACATATTGTTGAAGAGCAAAGAATACCAAACGGAGATTTCCCAACGGTAAAATCACCAAATCCAGAAGAACCAGCAGCGCTCAAAATGGCTACTGATCTGGCTGATAAAATTGATGCTGACATTGTTATTGGAACCGATCCAGATGGTGATAGGCTAGGAATTGCTGTTAGAGATCTCAACCATAAAATGGTTTTACTAAACGGAAATCAAACTTTTAGTATTTTAACTAATTTTTTAATCAAAAAATGGCATGAACAAGGCAAATTAAATGGTAATCAATTTGTTGGTTCAACTATTGTTTCAACTCCTTTGATAAATAAAATCGCCGAAAGTTATGGAGTAGAAACCAAAGTGGGTCTTACCGGATTTAAATGGATTGCTAAAATGATTCGTGAGGCTGAAGGTAAACAAGACTTTATTGGTGGTGGTGAAGAAAGTTTCGGATTTATGGTAGGTGATTTTGTAAGAGACAAAGACGCAGTTTCAGCAACTTTATTGGCTTGTGAAATTGCGGCTGATGCAAAAAGTAATAAAACTTCTGTTTATTTGGAGTTATTAGAAATCTATAAAAAATTAGGTCTTTACAAAGAACATCTAATTTCAGTAGTTAAAAAAGGAATTGAAGGTGCAAATGAAATTAAACAAATGATGACAGATATGCGCGAAAATCCAATTACTGAAATTGATGGAGAAAAAGTGCAGTATTTGTATGATTACCAAACTTCCGTTTGTAAAAACCTATTGACAAATGAAGAAACAACAATTGATTTACCTAAATCAAATGTTTTAATTTATCAAACAGAAAAAGGAACAAAAGTAGCTGCCCGACCAAGTGGAACAGAACCAAAAATTAAATTTTATTTTACTGTAAATACAGTTTTAAAAACTATTGATAATGCTGAAAAGACTGAAGCTGAATTAGATGTAAAAATTAATAGAATAATTAAAGAAATGAAATTATAATTAGATATTATATTTTCAATTTAACTATTCTAAAGGTGAAGGAAAAGTTCGTTTTAATACAAAAAGAAGTAAGAAGAAAATAGTAAGGAGAAAGAAGCTTTCGACTAGATTGATTTTAAAAACTGAAATAATATATGCAAATCCTAATAGCTATTTAGTCTTAACTATTTTTGAGACTAACAAAAAAATATTCAAAATTGGAATATCACTTTAAAATATGGAATACTTTAAAAAAATACTGCGCTTCGCAAAACCTTACATAAAATTCGCTTGGCTAAATGTATTATTCAATATTTTGTATGCCATATTCAATGTTTTGTCGGTTCTAGCTTTTATTCCTGTTTTGGGAATATTATTTGGTAGAGAAGAAAAAATAAATCAAAAACCAACATTTACCGGCATTAAAGGTATTTACGACTACATACAGAATAGTCTAAACTATTATGTTTCAAATATGATGGAAACCGGTGGAATTGAAAAAGCTCTACTGTTTATTTGCTTGATTAGTTTTAGCATGTTTTTCTTTAAAAATTTGTTTAGATATTTGGCTTTATTTGTCCTGGCATTTTTGCGAAATGGAATTGTTAAAGATGTAAGAGACAGCCTGTATAACAAAATTTTAGAATTACCTATTTCCTACTTTTCCGAAAAGAAAAAAGGAGATACTATTGCTCGTATGACCTCAGACGTACAAGAGATAGAAGTTTCTTTTTTAAATTCATTAGAAGCAATTGTTAGAGAGCCTCTCACAATTGCTTTTACTTTGATCTCTATGTTTGCAATTAGTGCTAAATTAACATTATTTGCATTTGTATTACTACCTGTTTCGGGTATATTAATTTCATCAATTAGTAAAAAACTTAAAGCAAAATCACTTTTAGCACAACAAGAAACCGGAAATTTTTTATCGTTTATTGAAGAGACCCTTACCGGCTTAAAGGTTATAAAAAGCTTCACTGCTGAAAAGAAAATAGAGATTAAATTTCAAGAATCTACTACTAGGTTTAAAAGGCTTATGAACAGTGTTTTACATCGTAAAAATTTAGCTTCACCAATGAGTGAATTTTTAGGATCAGCTACAATAATTGCCATTTTATGGTTTGGAGGAAGAATTGTTTTATTAGGAGAAGATGATATGAAACCTCAAGAATTTTTAGGTTTTATAGGT
>DAOVTC010000015.1 GCA_030633285.1 Flavobacteriaceae bacterium | reverse complement strand
TTAGATAAAGAAGCTTCATTTAATTTTATAGCAAAACTCAGCTATGGTGGTTTTAGTTACGATGGTGATAACATAAACTATTCAAAAAAAGTAGTAAAATCTTCTTCAAAATATTATGAGGGACATGTAAATAAAGATAATTCAGGATCAAATGTTGAAATTTCATCTGATTATGGAAGTGTAAAATTATATAATAACTAAATTAATTAAAAATGAAAAAAGTACTTTTAAAATCTATTGCCGCTTTGTTTGTAAGCATTTTATTTCTAACTAGCTGTAATGCGCAAAAATATGGCAGAATAAAGGGAAGTGGTAATATTATTAATGAAACAAGAAATGTTGGTAGTTTTGAAAAAGTTGCGGTTTCTGGTTCGTTTGATGTGTTTTTGGTAAAGGGAAATGAAGGAAAATTAGATATTAAGATAGAGGATAATTTATTAGCTTATTTAGTAACTGAAGTTGATAATGGAAAATTGAAAATTAAATGGAAGAAAGGAACAAGTATTAACACGAGAAAAGCAGTAATAATAACTGTTTATTTTAAAGATATTGAAGCTGTTTCTTTATCTGGATCAGGTGATATTATTGGTAAAGATTTGATAAAATCAAATAATTTTGAAGTAGCTGTAGCTGGATCTGGAGATATCAAATTAGATGTAGAAACCAATGAAATGGACGCGGCTATTTCAGGATCGGGTGATATAGATCTAGAAGGCTCTAGTGAAAATTTCACTGCTGCAATTGCAGGATCTGGAGATATTGATGCAGTTAATTTAAAAACAGATAAAGCTACTTTAAGAATTTCAGGTTCAGGAGGAATAACAATTACAGTTATCAATGAATTGATTGCGAAAATTTCAGGTTCTGGAGATATTAAATACAAAGGAAATCCAAAAATTGAAGATATTAAAGTAAGTGGTTCAGGAGATGTGAGGACTTACTAAAAATAGTTTTTATTATAATTTGTTAGGTATCATTTAAATTTCAAAATTTAAATGATACCTATTTTAATTTTACAGTTTCAATAGTTGCGATAGAATCGCAAATTTTTACTGTTAAAGAAATATTTTTTTGTTCTTGGGTTCCATTGATTAAATATTTTCGGCAAGGGTTATTTTTTACTTGACTTTTTGAGAAGTCAATATCTCCATGATCTAAAATTAGATTGATATCTAAACTGTCAATTTCAGTATTATTTATCATTTGTTGTGTTTCTGCCGAATAATTTATCTGTTTCTGCCGAATAATTTTTAACATTCTATCATTAGGTAACCAATTACAAGAAGCTTTTTTTCCGCCAAGGAAAAAAAAGACAAGAACCAAACCAATTGCAAAGCCAAATCCGTAGAGGGCAAAACGCTTTTTCATATCATGCATAAGAAAAATCTAAAAAATCAATAAATTAATATCCGTAAAGGGCAAATTAAACCAATCTGATATGGTTTTGTTGGTTAAAATACCGTGGTAAAAATACATACCTTTTTGTAAACTTCTATCAAATCTAGCGGCATTTTCAATACCACCTTTTTCACCGATATTTAATAAGTAAGGAGTAAATATATTACTAATTGAAACTGAAGCTGTTCGAGAATATCTTGAAGGTATATTGGGTACGCAATAATGAATAACGCCATGTTTAATTATTGTAGAATTGCTGTGTGTTGTAACTTCAGAGGTTTCAAAACAACCACCGTTATCAATACTTACATCAACAATTACAGAGCCATCTTTCATGTCTTTAACCATATCTTCTGTTACAACAATAGGTGTGCGAGTTTTTCCTCTCATAGCTCCAATAGCTACATCACAATCTTTTAATGATTTGGAGAGTGTTTGAGGTTGAATGGTAGAAGTAGCAATTGGGAAACCAAGTTTATGCTGTAAATGGCGCATTTTGGTTAGTGAATTGTCAAAAACTTCAATACTTGCACCAAGACCCATTGCCGATCTAGCAGCAAATTCACCAACGGTTCCTGCACCTAAAATCACAACTTTACTTGGAGGGACTCCTCCGATGTTTCCTAAAAGCAAACCGTTTCCTGCACTACAATTATTCATTAATTCTGAAGCAATTAATATAGAAGCAATTCCTGCAATTTCACTTAATGACTTTACCAAAGGGTAAACACCATGTGAATCTTGAATATAATCAAATGCAATAGCAGTTATCCTTTTATTAGCTAAAGCTTTAAAGTATTCTTTGTTTTGAGTTTTTATTTGCATTGCAGAAAGAAGAACACTTTGAGGGTTCATCATTTTGATTTCATTTAAGGAAGGTGGCTCTATCTTTAAAATGATATTGCAAGCAAAAACATCATCTGGATTGTAAGAAATTTTAGCACCAGCATCAGCATACTCTTTATCTGTGTAATTTGTACCATCTCCTGCTCCTGATTCGACTACAATTCTATGTCCGTTAACAGTCAGCGCTTCAACAGCATTCGGAGTCAAGCAAACACGTTTTTCTTCAAAATGAGTTTCTTTAGGAATCCCGATATACAATTCATCTTTTTGCTCTTTTATTTCAAGCATTTCTGGTTTAGGTAAAAGATCTTCTTTGCTAAAAGGTGAAATTTGTTTGGCCATTTTATTTGGTTTGTATGTTTCTTGTACCGTTGTTATTGATTGTTATATAAATTGATACAGCATCTAAAGGTAATAAATTTTCTACTTTTTCCGGCCATTCTATAAAACACCAAGCATTATTGTAAAAATATTCTTCAATTCCTATATCGTAAACTTCTTCTTCATTTTCAATTCTATAAAAATCAAAATGATAAATAGTCTCCCCTTTACGGGAAAGATATTCATTTACTATTGAAAAGGTAGGTGAGTTAGCTATATCATCAACTCCTAATTGTTTAACTATCTCTTTGATTAAAGTTGTTTTACCAGTACCCATTTCACCGTAAAAAAGTAAAATTTTATGCTTTGCTGAAGAAATTATTTCTTTGGCAATATTTGGGACTTGGTTTATATTGTAATTTTTATTCATTGATTTGGCAGCTGGTATTTTGATATCAAGTACTTGGGTAATCGTTTATTCGTTGAATTGTTGACTTCCACTAGAAACTTTTATTATATCATTTTCAAATTACCACATTTTCAAATTATATCATCAACCTACATTTCCATAGAGTGATACACGTTTTGAACATCCTCCTCATCTTCTAATTTTTCTAATAGTTTTTCAACATCAGCAAACTCTTCTTCATTTAATTTTTTGGTTGAGGTTGAAATTCTTTCAAAACCTGAAGAAAGTATTTCTAAATTATTTTCTTCTAAATATTTTTGAATGGCACCAAACTGTTCAAAAGGAGCATAAATTAAAATACCATCTTCATCTTCAAAAACTTCTTCTACATCAAAATCAATTAATTCTAATTCAAATTCTTCCAAATCTATTTTTAAATCTTCGGTTTTAACTCTAAAATTACAAGTATGGTCAAACATAAATACTACAGAACCAGATGTTCCAAAAGTACCTTCACATTTGTTAAAAGCAGCTCTAACATTAGCTACAGTTCGGTTATTATTATCTGTTGCAGTTTCTACCAAAATAGCAATACCGTGTGGAGCATAACCTTCAAATAATACTTCTTTATAAGCAGCGGTATCTTTTTCAGATGCTTTTTTAATAGCACGTTCAACATTGTCTTTTGGCATATTGGCAGCCTTTGCATTTTGTATTACCGCTCTTAGTCTCGCATTAGAATCAGGACTAGGACCACCTTCTTTTACTGCCATAGATATTTCTTTACCAATTTTGGTAAAAGTTTTTGACATGGCACCCCAGCGTTTCATTTTTCTTGCTTTTCTAAATTCAAATGCTCTTCCCATTTTATATGTTTATTCGTTTATTTGTGTAATAGTTTATTTATTTTTGCTTACTACTTATTGCTAAACCTGAATCACTCCCAAATTAAACTTTTTTTCAATTGGCGCATTATTTGCCGCTTCAATTCCCATGGAAATCCACTTTCGGGTATCTAAAGGATTTATAATACCATCTGTCCATAATCGAGCAGCTGCATAATAAGGTGAAGTTTGCTTGTCGTAACGTGATTTTATCTTGTCAAAAAGTTCTTCCTCATCTTTTTTTGTGATTTTTTTACCTTGTTTTAATAGTGAAGCTTTTTCAATTTGTAACAAAACTTTTGCAGCAGAGTTACCACTCATTACAGCTAATTCAGCACTTGGCCATGCAACAATTAGCCTGGGATCATAAGCTTTTCCGCACATAGCATAATTACCAGCGCCATACGAATTACCAATAATAATTGTAAATTTTGGAACAACAGAGTTGCTTACAGCATTTACCATTTTAGCACCATCTTTTATTATTCCACCGTGTTCAGCCTTACTCCCCACCATAAATCCGGTTACATCTTGTAAAAACACTAAAGGAATTTTCTTTTGATTACAGTTGGCTATAAACCGAGTGGCTTTATCGGCAGAATCAGAGTAAATTACACCACCAAATTGCATTTCACCTTTTGCATTTTTTACTACTTTTCGCTGATTTGCAATTATACCAACAGCCCAGCCATCTATTCGAGCATAAGCTGTAATTAGTGTCTTTCCATAGTTTGCCTTGTATTCATCAAACTCAGAATTATCAACCAAGCGTTTGATGATTTTTTTCATGTCGTATTGATCACTTCTTGATAGAGGTAAAATACCGTAAATATCTTCAGGGTTTTCTTTTGGAATTTCAGATTTAATTCGGTTAAAACCAGCTTTATCAAAATCACCAATTTTACCAACAATACTTTTGATTTTATTTAAAGCATCTTTATCATCCAGCGCTTTATAATCACAAACTCCAGAAATTTCTGTATGTGTAGTTGCGCCTCCAAGTGTTTCATTATCAATGCTTTCTCCTATTGCAGCTTTTACCAAATAACTTCCAGCAAGAAAAATACTACCTGTTTTATCAACAATAATTGATTCATCACTCATTATTGGTAAATAAGCGCCTCCTGCAACACAGCTACCCATAACAGCAGCAATTTGTGTAATGCCTTTGCTACTCATTATAGCATTATTTCTAAAAATTCGTCCAAAATGTTCTTTATCAGGAAAAATTTCATCTTGCAAGGGTAAATAAACTCCGGCACTATCAACTAAATAAATAATGGGTAAATTATTTTCGATAGAAATTTCTTGGGCTCTTAAATTCTTTTTTCCAGTAATTGGAAACCAAGCTCCAGCTTTTACTGTAGAATCATTTGCAACTACAATACATTGTTTGTTAGATATATATCCTATTTTGATTACAACTCCGCCTGAAGGGCAACCACCGTGTTCTTGATACATTTCATCTCCTGCAAAAGCAGCAATTTCAATAGATTCAGTCTTGTTATCTAATAAATAATCAATGCGTTCACGAGCTGTCATTTTTCCTTTTTCGTGAAGTTTTGCAATTCGTTTTTCACCACCACCTTTTGAAACTAGGTGAAATTTTTTATTAAATGCAGAAAGAAGTAATTTATTGTGATCTTCGTTTTTATTGAAGTTGATGTCCATATTATTGATATTTCGCTTGCTAAAATACGAAATGAATGTTAAATATTGTTAATTATATACCTTGATATTAAATACCTAGGTAAATATAAATAATAATTATATATTTGCAAAGAATTTTAATTAATTAAAAGAAGTAATCAAATGAACAATATAGTTACAATAGGAGGAAGTAATAGTAAAACTTCAATTAATAAAGTTTTTGCAGAATATGCAGGTGGTTTATTAAAAAATATGGTATTAACTAAAATTGATTTAAATAATTTTGAAATACCATTATTTTCAGTTGATAAAGAAAATGAACAAGGTTTTTCAAAGGATGTTATTGAATTAAATGATTTTATTGATAAAGCTGATGGTTTTATAATTTCTTTAGCTGAACATAATGGAGCATATTCTGCTGCATTTAAAAATGTATTTGATTGGCTTTCAAGAATAGAAAGTAAAGTATGGCGTGATAAACCTGTGTTGTTATTAAGTACATCACCTGGAGTACGTGGCGGTCAAACTGTATTAGATCTTGCTTTAGGAAGATTTCCTTATATGGGAGGAAATATTATTGGATCTATGTCATTTCCCTCATTTTACGATAATTTTAAAGAAGGAAGAATAGTAAATTCAGATTTAAAATCGAATTTATTGAGACTTGTTGATGAATTTGAAAAGGCTATTTAGTTATGGGAGATATTTCTAAAGATATCAATTCTAAATTCCCCAATGAAAAGGTAAAAGCTTTAATAAACATAAAATATACAGCCAATTGGTTGGAAAATATTGGAATTGAAATTTTAAAACCCTTTAAAATTTCTGAACAGCAATATAATATTTTAAGAATATTACGAGGAGCAAATAAAGCAATTACAGTAAATTCTGTAAAAGATAGAATGATTCAAAAATCACCAAATTCTACTCGGTTAATGGATAAATTATGTGTTAAAAAATTAATCGAGCGAACTCGATGCGATAACGATAGAAGAGTTGTTTATGTAAAAATATCTGATAAGGGTTTAAAACTTTTAGATAAAATTAATATAGGTGAATTCGAAACTCATATAAATTCAATTACTGAAAGTGAAGCTAAAACCTTAAATAAGCTACTAGATAAAATTAGATAGTTAAGAAGCAAGAAGTAAGAAGAAAAAAAGGATCTTCTTAATTAATAGTTATAGAGATTAAAATTGTGGTACTTTTTCATCTATAAAAAAGTATAGATTCAAATTTTTTTTAAAAATGAAATTATGAAAATTATAGAATACAAAGCAGCAGATAGAGGTTATGCAAATTATGATTGGTTACAAGCTAATTATTCATTTAGTTTTGCGAATTATTATAACCCAGGAAAAGAAAATTTTGGAGCCTTAAGAGTGTTAAATGATGATGTGATTCAAGGAGGAATGGGATTTGCTGAGCATCCTCATGATAATATGGAAATAATTACAATTCCATTAGAAGGAGCATTAAAACACAAAGATTCTATGAGTGAAAAATGGATTCCTTTAGAAACAGGTGAAGTACAAGTTATGTCAGCAGGAACAGGTGTAATACATTCTGAAAGAAATAATTCTACAACTGAGTTTATCAATTTATTTCAGATATGGATCATCCCGAATAAAATGGGAGTAAAACCGGCATATGATCAAAAGAGTTTTGAAGTTGCTGATAGAAAAGATAAATTACAAACTTTGGTTAGCTCTTATGATGACAAAGCTATTAAAAGTTTAAAAATTCATCAGGATGCGAAGATTTCTAGAATTGACCTCAGTGAAAATATAGAATTTACTTATGATTTAAAATCTGATAATCACGGAGTATATATGATGTTGATTTCAGGTGAAATTACTATAGAAGATAAAAAATTGAAACAGAGAGATGCTATAGGTATTTATAAAACATCAAATTTTACTTTAATAGCAAATCAGGAAACTGAGATTTTATTTATTGAAGTACCCATGAATTTTTAATAGAAAATAATTTATAAAAAATGAAATGGAAATACTTTATTTTCATCAAGTTTAAATTAAGAACAAGAGTTTATTTATATATTCGTAAAATCAATTTGCAATAATAATCAAAAATACATTTTCAATTATTATGTTTGTATTTTAATGAATACATAATTTTGAATTAACTATTTGATGAAAAAAATCAACGATTTTATATGGGAAACTCATGGCATTCACGCTGGTACAGAACAAGATCATGTAAAACACGGTATAGATAAGCTTGATGATATTGTTGAAAAAGCAATTGAAGCAAAACATCCAAGTATTACTTTTATTATACATTCTCCTCGCTTGACAAATTTCAGGTATTGTGTTGAAAAAAATACAAATTTAAAATTTATTAGAGGAAACCGTTCTTACTTAAATTACCCGAAAAGAATAGCGAATCTTCGTGAAAAATATGCTGGAAAAATTAATATCAAATATGGTGTTGAATTAGAATGGATGGGTGCTGATTTAGGTTTGCAATGGAGCAGATCAAAAATATTTCAAGCCGAAGATGCTGATTTTGTAATTGGTTCAGTACATTTTGCACCTGAAGGATTGCCTTATGATGGTTCAAAAGAAGAAGCCCAAGAGTTATTAAAAATGCGTGGAAGTTTGGAAGCATACTGGAATAGTTATTTTAATGAAATAATTGAAATGATTGAGTATTTTGGTGATATGATTCAAGTAATTGGTCATATTGATCTGCCAAAATTAAATGTTGAAGTACCCGAAGTTTTACAAAATTTTGAAACAAGTTCACATCATTTAGCAAATAAATTTCGAACTCTTTTAGAAATTATTGCCGACAGAAATCTCACTTTAGACGTTAATATGTCGGGAGATTTAAAAGGAGTAGGAGTATATCCAACCCAAAATATATTGAAAAGAGCTTATGAGCTTAGAATACCAATTTCTATTGGTACAGATACACACCATATTAAATATTATGGTGTTAATTTTAAGGAAAGTTTAGAATATGTTTACAAAGCTGGATACAGACATTATGTAAGTTATTCAAAACTGATCCCTGAAAAGAGAACAATTTTTGATGATCATGATTTGAAGGTAAAATATACCATTTTAAATAAAGGAATTGAACTGTTGAACCAGCGATTTATCAATGAAAACCGAAGAATAATTCCTGACTTTTCTTTTGGAGGTTCTTTTTTAGAATTTTTAGATATTTATAAAAACTCCACTGGAATGGGTGCATATAATGCAATCAGAATTAGAAAAGGTGATAAGTCAATTACAATTTCTAATGAACCACCAAAAGTAGAAAAGTATAAGGTTAAAGGGCTATTTTCAGAACATTTGGATCAGCCCGGAGTTATCTCTTCCTTATTTAACACTTTGGCTTCAGAAGGTGTTAATGTTGAAACGGCTAGATTAAAATCAAATAATGATGGAACAGCTGTGGCATTTTTAACTGTAGAAGCAGATAATGGTAATGTTAAAAATGCTATTGATTTTATTACAGGAACCGATACGGATACATTTATAAACTTGACTTATAAAGAAAATGCCAATTTACCAAATTATAATAATGAAGGTGTATTTTTATTGGAAATGGATGGAGTGGAGTTGAAATTGGCTTTGAGTGAAAAAGTAATATTGACCAAACATAAAAATGCTCCGGGCGTATTATTGATTTTACTATCAGCACTTGCTTCAAAAAATATCAATATTATTGATTTAAGATTGGGTAAACGAAATAAAATTGGTTATTCAGCATTAGCTGTAAATGGAAATAAAAATGTGATTAATAACTTGTTAACCAAATTAGGGGCTCAGTATTATGAAGCCAATTTGATTGAATTTCATAGTAAGTGATTTTTTACTTTGATACTTGATCTTTAATTTTTAAAATAATCATAAATGAAGCAAATTTTATTTTTACTAACCTTTTTATTCTCTGTACAATTATTCTCGCAAACAGATGCTGAAATATTAAAATCCATTTATAATAAATCTCTTACAAATGGTAAAAGTTATGAATGGTTAGACTATTTATCCAACCAGATAGGTGGGAGGTTATCAGGTTCTTTAAATGCTGAAAAAGCAGTTGAGTGGACAAAAGCTGAGCTTGATAAATTAGGATTGGATAAAGTGTGGCTACAACCAATAATGGTACCAAAATGGGTGAGAGGTTTACCGGAAACCGCTTTTATTGAAACCACTTCTGGAAAATCTATTGAGGTCAATATTTGTGCATTAGGAGGATCTATTGCTACACCTAAAGATGGAATAAAAGCAAATGTACTAGAAGTTAATGGTATTGAAGAATTAAAAAAACTAGAAAGAGAAGATGTAGAGGGAAAAATAGTTTTCTTTAATAGACCCATGGAGGAAACTTTTATACACACTTTTAAAGCTTACGGTGGCTGTGTCAATCAAAGATATGCTGGTGCCATGGAAGCAGGTAAGCTTGGTGCAGTAGGTGTTATAGTTCGATCAATGAATTTGAGACTAGATAACTTTCCACATACAGGAAGTATGACTTATGGAGATTTACCGACGAATCAGCGAATTCCTTCAGCAGCAATAAGTACCAATGATGCAGAATTATTGAGTAAAAATTTGAAAAATAATAAGAATACTCAATTTTATTTTAAACAAGACTGTCAACAATTTGATGATGTACAATCTTACAATGTAATTGGAGAAATTATAGGTAGTGAATTTCCTGAGGAATTTATAATTGTTGGAGGGCATTTAGATTCTTGGGATATGGGAGATGGCTCTCATGATGATGGTGCCGGTATTGTCCAATCTATGGATGTTTTAAGATTGTTAAAGCTATCAGGAATAAAACCAAAGCGAAGTATTAGAGTTGTATTATTTATGAATGAGGAAAATGGAATGAGAGGTGGTAAAAAATATGCTGAAATAGCAAAACAAAAAAATGAAAATCACATTTTTGCTTTAGAGAGCGATTCTGGAGGATTTACTCCAAGAGGTTTTTCTTTTGATTGTAGTGATACTAATTTTAATCAAATATTAAGTTGGACACCTTTATTTAAACCATATTTGATACATTATTTTGAAAAAGGTGGAAGTGGGGCAGATATTGGTCCTCTAAAAAATGAGCATATTGTTTTAGCAGGTTTACGTCCGGATTCACAACGATATTTTGATTACCATCATGCAGCAAATGATACTTTTGACGCTATCAATAAGAGAGAATTAGAACTTGGGGCTGCGACAATGACATCATTAATATATTTGATTGATAAATATGGGTTTAATGCAAAAGTTAAGGAATTAATAATTGTAGATTAAAAAAAATATTAAAATGAGAACAAATGCTTTTATTTGGGTATTAATTTTTTTAACAATAAATGTTATGAGTGCACAAGTTGAGGATAAAGAAAGTTTACCTTATTATGAGATATCTGATTACCCTGAAAATTATAATCAAGGAACTGTTGTTGCACGTATGATTGATGGTTTAGGTTTTAGATACTATTGGACAACAGAAGGCTTACGAGATGAAGACCTTAAATTTAAGCCAAATAATGAAGCGCGTACTACTGAAGAAACGATTGACCATATATTGGGATTATCCAATATAATTGTCAATTCTACATTAAATAAAGTCAACGAAAAAACTGATTATACCGGGTTAACGTTCGCCCAAAAAAGGAAAAAGACCTTGGAGAACTTAAAAATTGCTGCTGACATTTTAAGGAAAAGTGAAGATATAAGTCAGTTTAAAATAATTTTTAAAGGAGAGAATGGAGTTACTAAATATCCATTTTGGAATCAAATTAATGGTCCGATTGAAGATGCCATTTGGCATTGTGGGCAAGTAGTATCTTTCAGGCGATCTTCAGGAAATCCATATAATTCAAAAGCAAGTGTTTTTACAGGTAAGGTTCGAGATTGAT
>DAOVTC010000061.1 GCA_030633285.1 Flavobacteriaceae bacterium | reverse complement strand
TTTTTACCTTCAATAATTACAAAATCATCTTCCTCTTCACTTGCAATTCCGCAAACAATTTCTCTATTTATTAGAGTGCGCATAAAAACTTCATTAGCATAAACATCTAATTTTTGTTGATCTTCACCCTGAATATTAGTATTTCCGGCAGTTCCGAGAATATCAACTAACCCAGCCTTATTTACTTCGTGATTTACTACTTTTGATGCCAACCTTATTGAGCTTAATAATAAGGAAAGTTCACCTGATGAATATTGAAAATCTTTTTGATTATCAATAATATACTCACCTAAAGTTATATGATTATTCATGAGTTTTTTTAATTTGAGTTTTAGTTTGTTTATTCCAATGCAAATATGGTTATTTTTGTATAAAAAATAACGTATATATGTCATTAAAATTGCGAAAAGCAATTAAAACTGATATGGAATCAGTTTTAATTTTAATTAAAGAATTAGCAACTTTTGAAAAAGAACCTGATGCTGTTGAAGTAACTGTTGATGAATTAATTAAAGATGGTTTTGGTAAAAAACCGGCTTTTGAAGTTTTTGTTGCTGAATTAGATAATGAAATTGTAGGAATGGCTTTATTTTATCAAAGATATTCAACTTGGAAAGGAAAAACCATACACTTAGAAGATTTAATAGTAAAACAAAGTCATCGTGGTAAAGGAATAGGTAATGCATTGTACACCAAAATGTTAAAACATGCCTATGATCTAGGTGTTAAAAGAGTAGAATGGGCAGTTTTAGATTGGAATACAATTGCTATTGATTTTTATAAATCTACTGGAGCTACATTATTTAATGATTGGAGAGTTGTACAAATGGAAGAAAATGCTCTAAAACAATTCATTAAAGAATTGTAAATAGATTATTAAATAATTTTTAATTAAAAAAATATTTACTTATCATTAAAATGAGAATATTTAAGTTTGGTGGAGCATCTGTAAAAGATGCCGATGGCGTAAGAAATTTATTTAAAGTATTACAAAAAGTAGGTTATGATGAAGTGTTGGTGGTTATTTCAGCAATGGGAAAAATGACCAATGCATTTGAAGAAATTGTTAATTCATATTATTATAAAAAAGAAGATTTATCATTTAAAGTTGAAAAGGTCAAGACTTTTCATGAAGATATTGCGAATGAATTATTTTTAGATTCAAATCATATAGTTTTTAATGAAGTAAATATAATTATTGAGGATCTACAATTTTTTTTCAATCAAAATACATCAACAGATTACAATTATATTTATGATCAAATAGTAAGTAAAGCTGAAATAATTTCTACAAAAATTTGTAGTAGTTTTTTGAAAGATAATGGTATTGAAAATACATGGTTGGATGTTAGAGATTGTATTAAAACAAATAGCGAATTTAGAAGAGCCAAAGTAGATTGGAATAAAACTTGCGAGCAAATAAGTAAAAACTTAAACAAATCACAACTTTATGTTACACAGGGTTTTATTGCCAGTGATAATAAAAATAATACAACTACACTTGGTAGAGAAGGATCTGATTATACAGCTGGAATTTTTGCATATTGTTTACATTCTAAAGAAGTAATTATTTTTAAAGATGTTGCGGGTGTTTTAAATGCTGATCCAAGAATTTTTAAACATACGGTATTGTTAAATCAAATATCATATAAAGAAGCAATTGAAATGGCTTTTTATGGAGCATCAGTTATTCATCCTAAAACATTACAGCCTCTACAAAAAAAAGAAATTCCACTATTTGTCAAATCGTTTATAAATCCTTTGTTAAAAGGCACAGAAGTGGGTAAAGGTATTGATATCGAACCAAAAACACCTTGTTTTGTTGTAAAAAAAAATCAAATTCTACTATCTATTTCTGACAAGGAATTTGCATTTATAATGGAAGATGATATAAGTGAAATTTTTAATTTATTACATCAATTTAAAATGAAGGTAAACTTAATTCAAAACTCAGCTATTAGTTTCTCGGTTTGTATTGAAGATAATTTTAATAACTTTAAGCCATTATTTGATAAACTTAAATTGAAGTATGAGATTTTGTATAATGGTAATCTTACACTTTTTACTATAAGACATTTTACAGATAAAGCTATAAATAAAATTGAAAAAAACAAAGAGGTTTTCCTAAAACAGTTAAGCAGAGAAACTGTTCAAATAGTAGTTAAAAGTTAAAATTAAAAATGAGTTTAGTAACAGCAAAAGAAATTGCCAAAGTAACACAACTTGATAAATTAGGAGTTGCAGGTACTTTTATTGGTTGGTTTTTACTAAAAACACTTAGAATTTCTCGAATAAACAGAATTTATGATAAATATAAAGATAAAAAAGATATTGATTTTTTAAATTCAATTTTAAATGAAGTTAAGATAGAGTTTGAAATACCTGAAGAGGATTTAAAACGCATTCCAAAAGAGGGAGCTTTCATCACGGTTTCTAATCACCCTTTAGGGGGAATTGATGGTATTTTACTTTTAAAATTATTATTAGAAGTAAGACCCGATTATAAAATTATTGCAAACTTCTTATTGCACAGAATTAAACCTCTTAAAAAGTATGTTATGCCTGTAAATCCTTTTGAAGACAGAAAAGGTGCAAAATCTAGCATGACTGGTATAAAAGGAGCCTTACTTCATTTGCAAAATGGCAATTCTTTAGGTCTTTTCCCAGCGGGGGAAGTTTCTACATATAAAGATGGAAAAATAGTTGTTGATAAACCTTGGGAAGAAGGTGCTGTAAAATTAATTAAAAGGGCAAATGTTCCAGTTATTCCTATTTATTTTCATGCTAAAAATAGCAGATTATTTTACTTTTTGTCAAAATTTAGTGATACGCTTAGAACAGCTAAATTACCCTCTGAATTATTAACCCAAAAAGATCGAATAATCAAAGTTAGAATAGGTAAACCTATTACCGTTAAAGAACAAGGAAATTATCAAGAACTAAAAGAATTTCATAATTTTATACGTAAAAAAACGTACATGTTAGCTAATCCTTTTGAAAAGGAAAGTAATATTTTAAATACTCCTAATTTAAGGATATCAAAACCTCCACAAAAAATTATAACTGCTATTTCACCAAAAGAAATTGCAAAAGAAATTGAAATTTTAAATAATAATGACTCTTGTTTGGTTACGATAAAGAATTATAAAATTTATTTTTCCGATAGTAAGTATATAAAAAATATATTATTAGAAATTGGAAGATTAAGAGAAACCACATTCCGTGAAGTTGGTGAAGGCACAAATAAGTCTCTTGATTTAGATAGGTTTGATAATTTTTATAAGCATCTATTTTTATGGGATAAAACCAATAAAAAAATTGTTGGAGCTTATAGAATGGGATTAGGAAGTGATATTTTTAAAACGTATGGTATTGAAGGGTTTTATGTAAATGAACTATTTAAATTAGAACCGGAATTAGATTCTATGATAAAAAAAACCATTGAAATGGGAAGAGCATTTATTATAAAAGAATACCAACAAAAACCGATGCCATTATTTTTACTTTGGAAAGGAATTATTCATGTGACTCTAAGATACCCTGATTATAAATATTTAATGGGTGGAGTGAGTATTAGTAATCAATTTTCTAATTTTTCAAAATCACTGATGATTGAGTTTATGAAATCAAATTATTACGATCCTTATATTGCCCAATATGTTAGACCTAAAAAAGAGTATAAAGTAAAATTAAAAGATGCTGATAAAGATTTTGTCTTTGATACTACTAAAGCGGATGTAAATAAATTTGATAGAATAATTGACGAGCTTGAACCAGGAAATTTGCGTTTGCCGGTTTTATTGAAAAAATATGTAAAACAAAATGCAAAACTAATTGCGTTTAATGTAGATCCAAAATTTAATAATGCGGTTGATGGTTTGATGTATCTTCGTATAGCTGATTTACCCGAAAGCACTGTTAAACCAGTAATGGAAGAATTTCAAGCTGAATTAGAGCGAAAATTAAATACAAACAATTAAAACCAAGTTTTTTTATTGACTTGATATGTCTTGTAAAAATCTTCATCGGTTTTTGTTAAATAAATAACACCTTCAATTAATCCAATTAATCCCATTAACGGCGCTAAAATACCAAATGAAAGAATTGAAATAACTAACATGATAATACCTTCTTTCGAGTAACCCAAAATAAACTTATGTATACCTAACGAACCAAAAAGAATAGCTAAAATACCTGCAAGTATTTTTTTATTTTCTTTATTAGAAGTTAGATCTTCATATGCATCTTTTGCACCTTGAGTAAATTCATTGACTGTTTCCTTTGCATCTTCTTGAAAATCTTTGGTGCTTTCATCTAAATCTTTCGCAACATCTTTTGCGCCATCTTTAATTTTTTTTGCAGCATCTTTAAGTTCATCTCCTAAATTTTTATCATTATCACTCATAATATTTTAAGTTTTAATTAATGAATTACACAAATTTATAAAAAATATAAATACATTTTACAAATTTGTTTTAAATAGAAAATGAGTATTTTTGAATTATATATTTTAATGTATTATAATTAGTTTTATGAATTCAAAAATTAGAATTGCTGTAATTGGAGGAGGAAGTTGGGCAACAGCTATTGTAAAAATGTTATCAGAAAATATAAATGAAGTTGGCTGGTATATGCGAAGTGTTTATGTTACTGAACACATTAAGCGAAATAAACACAACCCTAATTATTTGAGTTCTGCCGAGCTTAATCCTGAACAAATTTATTTTTCAAACAATATTGATGAGATGATTGTATATGCTGATTATCTTATTTTTGCTATACCTTCAGCTTTTTTAAAAGAAGAATTAGATAAAATAACTGTTCCGCTTGACGGAAAGGTTATTTTTTCTGCTATTAAAGGAATTGTTCCAGAATCAGGTTTAATTGTTGGTGAACACTTTCATGATATTTTAAAAGTACCTTTTGAAAACATTGGCGTTATAACAGGTCCGTGTCATGCTGAAGAAGTTGCAATGGAGCGATTATCTTATTTAACTATTGCTTGTAGAGATGAGAAAAAAGCAGAATTACTTGCTGATAAAATATCAAGTAGATATATAAAAACAAAAATTTCTGATGATATTATTGGAACAGAATATGCTGCGATGCTAAAAAACATCTACGCAATTGCTGCTGGAATTGCGCATGGTTTGGGTTATGGAGATAATTTTCAGGCAGTTTTAATGTCAAATTCTATTCGTGAGATGAAGCGCTTTATTAAAAAAGTACATAAAATGAAGCGAAATATTAATAATTCGGCTTACTTGGGAGATTTATTAGTAACAGGATATTCTGTATTTAGTCGAAACAGAATGTTTGGAAACATGATAGGAAAAGGCTATACGGTAAAATCTGCCATGTTTGAAATGAGTATGGTTGCAGAGGGTTATTATGCAACTAAAAGTGCCTATAAAATCAATCAAATAAACAATGCCGAAACTCCTATAATCAATACTGTTTACAATATTCTTTATGGAGGTAAAGAAGCAAAAGAACAGTTTAAAAAATTAACAGAGTTGATAGATTAAGGTTAAGCAAATTTTAAATTTTAAAACTTACAGCATCAAGAACAACTTTTTCAATCTCTTTACGATATTTTTGTTCTGTAGGTTTATCCCAATTAAAAATATTTAAAAATTCTTTTAAAATAGGTTCTTTTAATTTCTCAATACTTTGTATGTCAAAATATAAACGACCAGTTCTTCTTATAAAAAAATCCAAAGGATTTTGTGCCATTTCATGATGTATACAAAACCATAATTCGCCTTTAGCCAAACGAATTTCAACATCTTTATCTACAAATTCATTATATTTTTGAAGAATAATATCCGTTTGTTTACCATAATTATGCACTAAATATTTACTATCAATTTTTGTAAATCCATCATGCTTTATTTTCTCAAAAACTTCATTTTGATAGGTTTTTACTTCTTTAAAGCTTTTAAAAGTTCCACCTGTTAAAATAATTTCTTCTGTTTGAATGGGTTTAGATTCAAAATCATATTTTTTTTCTAATTTTTTACAAACTAGATCGGTAATACGTTCTGCCATTTTTCTATAACCAGTTAATTTTCCTCCAGCAATAGATATTAAGTCATTTTCAGATTCAAAAATCTCATCCTTTCGTGATAATTCACTAGCTGATTTTCCTTCTTCATGAATTAAAGGGCGTAATCCAGCCCAACTTGATAGAACATTTTCAAGTGTTAAATTGATGGTTGGAAACATATTATTTATAGCACTGACTAAATAAAGAGCATCTACTTGGTTAACATTTACATTATCAATATCATTTGTATAATTAGTGTCAGTAGTGCCTACATAAGTTGTTTTACCCCTTGGTATGGCAAACATCATTCTACCATCTGGAATATCAAAATATACAGATTGTTTTACAGGTAATTTTTCAAAAGGAAATACCAAATGCACTCCTTTGGTAAGGTGTAATCTTTTATTGTAGATGTCATTTTCTAAATCGTTCTTTTCTCTTAAATTATCAACCCAAGGTCCGGTAGCATTAACAACATATTTAGCTTTGACATTAAAAGTTGTATGATTAAT
>DAOVTC010000049.1 GCA_030633285.1 Flavobacteriaceae bacterium | reverse complement strand
TGTACAGTACCAACAAAACCTGAAGAACCAATTATGCCTGGAGAAACTGGAGAAATAAAAGTAAGATACGCAACAAACAGAGTTGGTCCTTTTTCTAAAACCATCACTATAACATCAAATGCTTTTGATGCAACAAAAATATTAAGAGTTAAAGGAAGAGTATTAGATAAACCTACAAATAATGAACTACAAAAAAAGAAAAGTATAGTTTCTGAAAATAAAAATTAACCTAAAATTAATTTTTATAATATATTCTTAAGAAGAAATTCATATTTAAGTTGTTTACCATTTCTTTCAATTAAGAGCTTTATTTTTTTATTTTCTTTACCTGACAATATAAATACAATCTCTTGTAATTTATTATTATAAGCTGGTTTTCCGTTAATTTCTAATATCACATCTCCAACCAATAGACCTGCAAAATGCGCTGGTGATTGTTTACGAATAAATGAAATTTGATAACTTGGTTTGTAAGCCAAATTATAAATAGCCATTACTTCAGTAATTAAAGAACTTTTATTCTCTTCGAATTTATAATTAACAAACCTGCTACTTTTTTCTTGTACCAAAACATCTCCACTATAAACCAATTCCATACCACTTTTATTATATAAAAATGGCGTTTTATAAAACAAATTTTTCTTTAATGTAATTTTACTATTTTGATAATCAAAAATCACATGAAACCGTTTTAAAATTTCAGCACCAAGGGTTCCGTTTCTAAATTTACTATTATGAACTGTTATTATTGAAGTAGAATCTGGGTAAGAAACTAATGCGTTTTCAAAAATGTAATCTCCTATTCTTAATTTTTTAATTTTACTTCTTTTACCGTAAATACTCCCACTAAGTCCTCTACCAAGATAATCCTTAAAAAACTTTTCTGGTATTGTAATTTTAGGATCTGTATTTTCAAATAACCAAAGAGCATCTCCACCCCCAGAATCAATTAATAACTTAACTTTAAACTCTTCACCTAAGTAATCTTGTACAAAAACATCAATATATGGTTTTTGATTAAAAAATTCTAAAGGTAAAGTTATACAGTTATTACATTTTTTATATGTGAAGAATTTAGGATCATAAAAAGTAATTTTTTTAGTTGAATAGTTGATTTTTACAATAAAACTTTTGAATAAATCACCACCTATAATTCCATTGATATCAATTCCCATCTTTGTAGATAAATCAAATTGATCATCAATAATCATAAAAATTAAATGATTTGGGTTAACTATTTTATTAATTCTCAATAAATTATTCTTTGATTTCAATGCTTCAATGGGCTCTCCCTCTCCCAATCCACGAAGTTTAATTTTCTCTACATTTTTAAGAATTAGAGAATCAGAAAATTTTAAATTAAACAAAATTGTTTTATCTATTCCAGTATCTAATAAAAATGATAATTCTTTTCCATTTACTTTCGCAGAAATTACTACTAAATTATTCACCAATGTAAAAGGTATGGTTACACTTTCATTATTTTTTAAAATATTAAAACTTCCCTGGGAAATTCCAGAAAAAGATATAAATAATATGAAAATAAAATAAAATGTTTTCTTAAAAGACATAACTAATCAAATAATATTTTTAAGTTACTACAAAATAGCTTAAAAACATTAATTTTAAGAAAAGTTTAGCTTTTGAAACATTAAAAACAAATAACAATACAACTATTGCTTTTTAAATAATTCGCTTACTTTATTAAGAGTAAAAGGAACCATTTCTTTTGCAATTGTATAGGCAATAAAATATTTACGAGTTACTTTACTGGCAAGCAACAATGCTTTTATCATTTTTGCTGCCGAACTTCTATTTCCTACTGCTAAATTATTAACAAAGGTGTTATTTACAGATTCACCACCCAATAATGAAGAAGATATTTTAATGATAGGATTCTCTTTAAATGATTGCTTTATTTTTTTATTATCATTTCTTATCTGTTCTCGGGCAAACTTTAAATCTTCATAAGATTCAATGTTATATTCGTATTCTGCCATAATTTAATTCTTATTATTTATTTATTAAATCATCTTGTGCCTCCATGGCAGTTTTTACAACAAAATCTTTTACTTTTCTTCCAATTGTGTCTTTTGCAAAGATGAAATATAAAATAAAAAACAATAAATACCCTCCACCTACTATAGCAAATCCTAAAGCTACATTATTATTGAAATACTGTCCTATTCCAAAAGCCAAAGCAATGCTAAACATAAACAGAATAATCGTAGCCAACAACACAACTACTAGAGAACTGACCATTTTAGCTGCCAAATTTGCTGACACACTAATAAGTTCTAATTTAACAAGTAGAATTTTGTTTTCAATATACTTTTTTATCAAATCTATCATAACCAATTAGTTAGCTAAAATTAAGCATTTTTAATATCAGCTTCCATTTTTTTAGCTTCCTTTTCTAAATCATTATACTTAGATTTTAAATCATTTTCTAAATCTTTCACCTTAGATACTACATTTGCATATTGTTCCTTAATTCCTCCCTTTACATCGTAAAATTTATTTTTAAAATTTTCTAATGATTCTTTTTCTAAGTCACTAATCCTTTCAGTAATATCATTAAATTTAGACCCCATTTCAGATTTTAAATCTGAAGCATGACCTGCTATTTTACTTCTGGTTTCTTCTCCAGAGGCGGGTGCTGCTAAAATTCCTGCTACTGCACCAGCAACTGCGCCTATAATTAATCCTGCAAAAAAATTTGATTCGTTTGACATATTTATATAATTTTTTATGTTTATATTAATTAAATATTAAAGATAATATATTTTTTTCTAAATTTTGAATAATCAATTAAAAAAAATGACTTATTTAATCTTCTAAAATGAAAATTATTTTGCAATTTTGTTAAATAATTTGTCAATTAAATAGTTATGCCTAAAATATCACAAAAAGGTCAGGCAATGCCTGAATCACCTATAAGAAAATTAGTTCCTTTTGCAGAAGAAGCAAAAAAAAGAGGTGTCAATGTTTATCATTTAAATATTGGTCAGCCAGATATTAAAACTCCTAAAGTTGCTTTAGACGCGGTAAAAAATAATAATCTTGAAGTATTAGCTTACGCTCGTAGTGAAGGTTCAGAAATTTATCGGACAAAACTTGCCGAATACTATAAAAAAAATAACATTGAAGTTACAGCCAATGATATTATCATTACTACCGGAGGATCAGAAGCACTACTATTTACTTTAGGAAGTATAACTGATTTTGGTGATGAAATTATAATTCCTGAACCATTTTACGCAAATTACAATGGCTTTTCTACGGCTAATGGTATAAATATTGTACCTATTATTTCAAAAATTGATGACGGATTTTCGCTTCCTAAAATAGAAGAGTTTGAAAAATTGATCACTTCAAAAACAAAAGCGATATTAATTTGTAATCCCGGAAATCCTACAGGATATTTATATTCAAAAGAAGAAATTGAAAAATTAAAAGCATTGGTTTTAAAACACGATATATTCTTAATTGCTGATGAAGTTTACCGAGAATTTGTATACGATGGCGTACAACATCATTCAGTAATGAGTGGAACTCGTATTGATGATAATGCAATTATGATTGATTCTGTTTCAAAACGATATAGTATGTGCGGTGCTAGAATAGGTTGTGTTGTTTCAAAAAATAAAGAAGTTATTCAAACTGCTTTAAAATATGCTCAAGCGCGTTTAAGCTCACCTACTTATGCCTTAATTGCTAGTGAAGCTGCCCTAGAAACTCCACAGATTTATTTTGATGAAGTTATAGAAGAATATGTTGACAGAAGAAACACTTTAATAAAAGAATTACAAAAAATTGAAAATTTAAAAGTGGCAACCCCTAAAGGAGCATTTTATTGTATTGCTGAATTGCCTATTGATGATGCTGATGATTTTTCACAATGGATGCTTGAAAATTTTAATGACAATAATGAAACTGTAATGGTAGCTCCGGCAAGTGGATTTTATTCAACAAAAGGATCAGGTAAAAATCAAATTCGAATAGCTTATGTGTTAAATAAAGAGAGCTTAGTTCGTTCGGTTGAATTATTAAAACTAGCTTTAGAACAATATAAAAATTGATCTTTCAAAAAAACATATCTTTAAAACCTTATAACACTTTCGGCATTGATATCAATGCCGAAATTTTTATTTCGGTTGATTCCCTTAGCCAATTACAAGAAATTATTGCTAATTATAAAGATGTTTTTATCCTTAGCGGAGGAAGCAATATTTTACTAACTCAAAATATTACTAAACCAGTTATCCACCTCAATTTAAAAGGGATTGAAATTGTTAATTCTGATAATAATTCAGTATTCATTAAAGTTCAATCTGGTGAAAATTGGCATGATTTTGTACTTTGGTGTATCGCAAATGACTTTGGTGGTGTAGAAAACTTATCATTAATTCCTGGTAATGTAGGCACAAGTCCGATGCAAAACATAGGCGCATATGGAATTGAAATTAAAGATATTTTTTACGAGTTAGAAGCTATAGAAATTGCTACTGGATTAATTAAAACTTTTAAAAAAGAGGATTGCAATTTTGGCTATCGTGAATCGGTTTTTAAGAATACAGAAAAAGGAAAGTATATCATTGTTAACGTAACTTTTAAACTTACAAAAAATATCCATCAAATAAATACATCATATGGTGCAATTCAAGAAGAACTCCATAAAAAAAATATCAAAAATCCTACCATAAAAGATGTATCAGATGCTGTAATTTTAATTAGAAAAAGTAAATTACCTGATCCTAAAGAAATTGGTAATAGTGGTAGTTTTTTTAAAAATCCTGTAATTTCTATGCAGCATTTTAATCAATTAAAACAACACTATCCAAATATTCCAAATTACATCATTTCTAATGATTTGGTAAAAGTTCCTGCAGGATGGCTAGTTGAACAATGTGGATTTAAAGGCAAACGTTTTGGTTATGCCGGTGTTCATAAAAAACAAGCATTAGTTTTGGTAAATTATAATAAAGCAACTGGCAAAGAAATCTACGAATTAGCACAAAAAATACTAAAATCTGTTCATGACAAGTTTAATATTGATTTGGAAATAGAGGTGAATATTATCTAAATTTATTTCTTTTAAATTAATTTTTCAGCCAATACATAATACTTCTAATCTTTCCCTAACATTTATCATAAAATATTTATCATAATTTCATAACTTTATGCAAATTATAAAATTAAAAACGCATTATGAAAGTATATGATGAAAAACACATAAAAAACATTGCTTTGGTAGGTGCACATAATAGTGGCAAAACTACCTTAGCTGAAACAATGCTATTTGAAGCCGGACTTCTCAACCGTAGAGGGAGAATTGAAGATAAAAATACAGTTTCTGATTATCATGAAATTGAACATAAAAGAGAAACTTCAGTTTTTGCTACACCTCTACATACAGAATGGCGTAATTACAAAATTAATATTATTGACACACCTGGTTTAGATGATTTTATTGGTGAAATTGCTTCAACTATGAGAGTAGCTGACTCATTAGTTGCAGTGATAAATGCACAACAAGGCGTTGAAATTGGTACTGAAATTATTTGGGAATATATAAACCGTTTCAGTCGTCCTACACTTTTTGTTATTAATCAAATTGATCATCCACAAGCAAATTTTGACCAAAGCTTTCAAAGCATAGTTGATTTAGTTGGAAACAATGCTGTCAAAGTCCAATATCCTATCAAAATCGATGGTTCACAATGCATTGTTGATGTTTTAAAAATGAAGGTTTATAAATTTAAACCTGAAGGTGGTAAACCAGAAAAATTAGCCATACCTGAAGATCAAAAAGAACTCGCTGATCAATTACATAATGAACTTGTTGAAAAAGCTGCAGAAAATGATGAAGAATTAATGGAGTTATACTTTGATAAAGGCACTTTAAATGAAGATGAAATGCGACTAGGTATACAAAAGGGCATGTTGAATCATGAACTCTTTCCCGTTTTTTGTGTTTCGGCATTACACGATATGGGTAGCGGTAGATTAATGGGATTCATTGATAATGTTGCTCCGGCAGCAGCCGATCTAAAACCTGAACAAAGTGTAGAAGGTAACGATATAATTTGTAAAGCTAGTGAGCCTACTTCTTTATTTGTATTTAAAACATTTCATGAACCTAATGTAGGTCAAATCACATTTTTCAAAGTGAAATCTGGTGAAGTGAAACAAAATGATCGTTTGGTAAATTCTCGTACAAATGAAGTTGAGAATTTAAATCAGCTTTTCATCATGGACGGAAAAAAACGACATCCAGTTGATAAATTAACTGCTGGGGATATTGGTGCAACTATAAAATTAAAACACACCGAAACCAATGACACTTTACATACTGAAGGACATGATATTACGATAAAACCTATTCTTTTTCCCGAACCAAGAATAAGAAAAGCTGTACAGGCAGGAAATAAAAAGGATGAAGAAAAATTAAGTGAAGTTTTCAAAAAAATTCACAGTCAAGATCCTACTATTGAAGTTAAATATTCAAATGAACTAAAACAATTAATTTTTTCCTGTCAAGGTGAATTACATTTGTCTACAATTGATTGGGTCCTTCAAAATATTTACGGTTTAAAAGCTGAATTTGAACAACCCAGAATTGCTTACAGAGAAACTATTCAGCGCCCTGCTTCAACTAGTTACAAGCACAAAAAACAATCAGGTGGAGCTGGTCAATTTGGTGAAGTTCATTTAAAAATTGAACCTTGGTACGAAGGAATGCCAGATCCAGAAGGCTTTAATATTAGAAAAAAAGAAGAAGTAGATTTAAATTGGGGAGGAAAATTAATTTTTTATAACTGTATTACCGGTGGTGTTATTGACACTCGATATTTACCTGCAGTAATGAAAGGTGTTTTAGAAGTTATGGAAGAAGGACCTTTAACAGGTTCTTATGCAAGAGATATTAGAGTAATGGTTTATGACGGTAAAATGCACTCTGTAGATTCAAATGATATTTCATTTAAAATTGCTGGTGCTCATGCTTTTAAAGCCGCATTTTTAGCAGCTAAACCCAAACTAATGGAACCTGTACATGATCTTGAAGTTAGAGTTCCTGAAGAATTGATGGGTAATGTTATGACCGATTTGCAATCACGCAGATCTATTATTGTTGGAATGGATAGCGATGGTAAACATCAAATTATCAAAGCTAAAGTTCCTTTAGCTGAAATGTATAAATACTCTACTAGTTTGCGTTCACAAACG
>DAOVTC010000012.1 GCA_030633285.1 Flavobacteriaceae bacterium | reverse complement strand
TGTTTAAATACTATTCGTTTTTCCTATTTTAAATTTATACCACTTAAAAAATATATGTAAGTTTGTAAATTAAAAAATAAGTGATTTTTTTACAAAAATACTATTTATAGCATTGCATACAAATTTAAAATACATAGTTTTTATATTCTTGATTTTTTGTTTTGGAATTAATCTGAGCTTCTCTCAGGTTAATCAAAATAAAAACAATAAAAACACTATTGAAAATAGTATAGATAAACTTAAAACCACAAATAATAGTGAATTACCCCTTTCAAAACAAGATACTGTCAAAATTGATAGCATAAAGGTAACTAAAGAATATTTAGAAGACAATATTACCCATAAAGCTAAAGATTATATGTCAAATGACTTTATCAATCAAAAAGTAGTTTTATATGATGAAGCTGAATTATACTATCAAGATATTGAATTAAAAGCCGGTAAAATTATCATTGATTATAAAAATAGTTTAGCATTTGCTACAGGTATATTTGACAGCTTAGGAAATTATATACAAAAGCCACAATTTAAACAAGGAGCTCAACAATCTGAACAGGATTCACTTATTTATAATTTTAAAAATGAAAAAGCAATTATTTATCAATCTAAAATAGAACAACAAGGAGTCATTATTACCGGAGATATGACTAAAAGAGAAAACGACAGTACTTTTTATATCAATAAAGCTCGTTTTACAACCTCTCAAAAAGAAAAACCTGATTATTTCATCCAAACATCAAATATTAAAGTAGTTCCAAACAGTAAAATTGTAGGTGGATTGAGCAACTTAGTTATTGCTGATGTTCCTACACCTCTTTTTTTACCTTTCTTTTATGCACCTATAACAAAAGGCAGATCTTCAGGATTTATAATACCTACATGGGGTGAGAGTAGTAATCAAGGATATTTTTTACAAAATGGAGGATATTATTTTTCAATAAATGATTATGTTGATCTAGCTGTTCTTGCAGACATTTACACGAATGGAAGTTGGGGAATTAGAACTGAATCAAGTTATGCTTTAAAATATCGTTTTACGGGAAATTTTAGTTTTAGATATGAAAATTTAATTAATAGTCAAAGAGGTTTTCCTGATTACAGTAAATCAACTAATTTTTTTGTTAGATGGTCGCATAGCCAATCATCACAAGCAAATCCAAATGGACGTTTTTCTGCCTCAGTAAATTTTGGAAGTAGCAATTTTTTTACTGAATCATTAAATGAATCAAGTTCAGCTTATTATTTGACCAATACCTTTAGCTCTTCAATTTCTTATTACAAAAAATTTGTTGGAACCCCCTTTAACATGAATGCTTCATTAACACATACACAAAATACAAATACAGAAAGAATTGATATGAATTTGCCTTCACTTCAATTAAATATGGATAGAATTTATCCTTTTGCTCCTAAATTTGGAGCTAAAAAAAATCCTATTCAAAATCTTGGAGTTACTTATAGTATGAATGCCCAAAACAGAATTTCAACTACAGATGATGAGTTTGGAACAGGAGATATGTTTAAAAATGCTCAATCAGGAATCAAACAGGATGTAGCAATGGGTACAAATATGAAATTATTCAAATATTTTACTATTTCTCCAAGTGCATCATATAAAGAAGTTTGGCAATTTAAAACCATTGATAAAAATTGGGATAATGATGAAGAAATTGTAGTTACAGATACAATAAATGGGTTCGCCTCTTTTCGAGAATACTCAGCCGGCGTATCAGCATCAACCACTTTTTATGGTATGGTTAATTTCAAAAAAGGAAGATTACAAGCAATTCGACATGTAGTTCGCCCTTCTATTTCTTATGGGTACCGACCAGATTTTAGCCAATACTATGATGAATACCAAGCTAGTCTTGACCCTGATGATATAAGAGAATATACAAGATTTCAAAATGGTGTCTTTGGTGTACCTTCAAATAGTTTATCAAATAGTATAGGTTTTTCATTAAATAATACTTTAGAAGCAAAAGTAGCTTCAAAAGATTCTTCTAAGGAAGATGAATTCAAAAAAATAAACCTATTAAATAATTTAAACTTTTCTACTAGTTATAATATGGCAGCAGATTCCTTGCGTTGGTCTCCACTTCGTATGAATGCGGGTACACAATTATTAAATAATAAATTAAATATAAATGTAAATGCAACAATGGATCCTTATGCTATAAATGCAAATGGAACAAAAATAAATACTTTTAATATTAATAACGGAGGTAGTTTATTTCGCTTAACAAATGCCAGTTTAACATCCAACTATTCAATTAAAAGCAGTGAATTTGGGAAAAACAAAAAGAATTCAAGTTCAAAAAATAAAGAAAGTACAGAAAGAGCTAGTTCAGATAATTTATTTGGAGGTAGTATAACTGATAATAGACAACAAATTAACAGAAAAAATGAAGATGAAGTTAAAGTTACTAAATTATATAAAACTGAAATGCCTTGGGATTTGAGCTTAAGGTATTCACTAACTTATAGTAATAACATAGGTCAAAATCAAATCTCTGCAAATTCAGTTCAAGTATCAGGTAATTTAGAATTTTCACCAAAATGGAGAGTAGGCATATCATCTGGTTATGATTTTGAAAATAAAGGTATTACATATACTCAATTACGTTTTGAACGAGATTTAGATAGTTGGAGATTCACTTTTAATTGGGTTCCTTTTGGTGATAGAGCTACATACTATTTCTTTATAGGTGTGAAATCATCTGCTTTAAGTGATTTAAAATATGATAAAAGGCAAGTCCCAGATAAACGCCTTTTTTAGATAAAATATTTGTAAATTTACTTCTCATTAACCTTTTTAAATCAATATTATGAAAAAAATTATTGAAACTAAAAATGCTCCGGCTCCATTAGGGCCATACAGTCAAGCAGTACTTATAGATAATACCCTTTATACTTCAGGACAGGTAGCTATAAATCCTGAAACGGGGAACTTGATTACAGGTAATATTTCTGATGAAACCCAACAAGTTATGAATAATTTGAAAGCTGTTTTAGCTACAGCTGAAATGGATTTTAGCAATGTTGTAAAAACCACAATATTTATTATTGATATGGATGATTTTACAGCAATAAATTCTGTTTACGGTTCCCATTTTGATGAAGCAACTGCTCCAGCACGTGAAACTGTTCAAGTTGTTAAGCTACCTAAAAATGTAAATATTGAAATTTCAATGATTGCTATTAAGTGATTAAAAATTAACTTTAATGTCTTTTATAAGTTATGAATAGCATAAAAGAATCCTATAAATATTGGTCTGAAATTTATGATACTAATGAGAATAAGACACGAGATTTAGACTTAAATATTAGTAAAGAAATTTTATCGAAAATAGCTTTCAAATCCGTTTTAGAAATTGGTTGTGGTACCGGTAAAAATACTATTTGGCTTAACAAAAAAGCACAAAAGATAATAGCAATTGATTTTTCACCTGAAATGCTTCAAATAGCTAAAAGAAAAGTAAAATCTAATTCTGTGAAATTTGTTGAAGCAGATATTACGAAACCGTGGAAGTTTATTAAAACACCTGTAGATTTGATAAGTATCAATTTGGTTTTAGAGCATATTGAAAATCTAGATTTTATATTTAAAAATTCATCTGAAAATTTAGAGAAAGGAGCCTGTCTATTTATAAGTGAACTGCACCCTTTTAAACAATATACAGGTAGTCAAGCTAAATTTGAAACTAATAAAGTAAAGAGCTTTGTACATCATATTTCTGATTTTACTTCATTAGCAAAAAAATACAATTTAAAATGTGAAGAAATAATTGAAAGTTTTGATAAGTCTAAAAGTATAAACGAGAAAAAAATTCCTCGTTTATTATCTTTATTATTTAAAAAGGATTAAATCTTTTTTTAATATCAAATTTTCAAAGCATGACTCTTAGCCAAATTTTTAATTGGATGCCGAACTATTCTACCAAATTTTAGATTGTATTCTTTTAAAACTTCTTTAATTTCATCACTTAAAAAATGCGCTATTGATCCAACAAAATAAATTGGAGCGGTTTTACTCTCTTCAAATTGTAAGATTTGATTTTCAGTAAAAATACGCAGACCCTTTTTTATTACTTTCTGGGCATAATCACTAGATTTGTTTACAATTAAAAATTTTCCGATTTGTGCCAAATAAGTATTTGGATTATCGTTTTTATATAAATTTTCTTTAACCGTATCAGCACTTAAGTCGTATTCATTTTCGAATTTTAAAGCCAATTCTTTTGGCATTTTTTTAAAATAAAAATCTCTTAAAAGTTGTTTACCATAATAATTCCCACTAGCATAATCCATAATGATATAACCCAAAGAAATCACTTTTTGATGTGTAACTTTTCCATCAAAATAACTACAATTTGAGCCAGTTCCCAAAATACACACTACACCAGGCTCATTTGTTTCTAATGATTTTACAGCTGCAATTGTATCTTCATATATCTCAATATCAGCATTTTCAAAAACTCTTTCGAAAACTTCTTTCAAATAATTGGTAGCAGTTTGTGTACCACAACCTGCTCCGTAAAAAAATATTTTCTCTACTTTCTTTCTAATTTTCTTAATTTTATTTTTAGAAATTATTCTGTTATACAAAACTTCTTTAGGAAAGACTGCCGGGTTTAAACCTTCAGTATCGGTTTTAAAATAGGTTTCACCATTTTTATCTATTGCTATCCAATTTGTTTTTGTTGAACCACTATCTGCAACTAAAATCATATTCTAAAATTTAAAGGGTAAATATAAAGTAATGTGGTTTTATAAAAAATGATATTTATTAGCTTTATAATTCTTAATAAATAATAATTTTCAATTTATCATTGATCTATAAATGACAAAAGAGCTAATTCATAACTCTGCATACCAAATCCTGCAATAACACCTTTAACATTTGGTGCTATATATGATTCATGTCTAAATTTTTCTCGCTTATAAACATTTGATATATGAACCTCTATTACAGGTGTTTGTATTGTTTTTACAGCATCACCTATACCTACAGAAGTATGTGTATAAGCTGCTGCATTTAGTATAACGCCAGTATATTCAAATCCAACTTGATGAAGTTTATCAATAATTTCTCCTTCAATATTAGATTGAAAATATTCTAATTCAATATTTTTATATTTTTCTTGTAAATTCTTAAAAAAAGACTCAAAAGTTGTGTTGCCGTAAATATTTGGCTCCCTTTTTCCAAGTAAATTTAAATTAGGTCCATTAATAATAACGATTTTCATAATCAACAATTTAAACAGAAATAATAAGTTCTATTTCCAAAAATACTTATTTTTACACAAACCTATATCTTAATAACTAAAATTACTTTTAAATCCTATGAATTGGAATAATGCATTACTTGATTACCAACACTATTTAAAAATAGAAAGAGGTTTATCAGAAAACTCCATTAGTAGTTATAGTAATGACGTTAAAAAATTGATTCATTATTTGGAAGAAAACAAAATGAATGACAGTCCTGTATCAATAAATGAAGGAGTAATTCAGCAATTTATTTATCATTCTGCCAAAAGTGTTAATCCACGAACTCAAGCAAGACAAATTTCTGGATTGAGGAATTTTTTTGATTACTTAATTTTTGAAGATTATCGTAAAAACAATCCAACTGACTTATTAGAATCACCTAAAATTGGCAGAAAATTACCAGATACTTTATCAGAGAAAGATATTGATAATATTATTTCTCAAATTGATTTAAGTAAACCAGAGGGCGAAAGAAATAGAGCTATGCTTGAAACTCTGTATAGTTGTGGGTTACGAGTAAGTGAGTTAACAAATTTAAAAATATCTGATTTATTTTTTGAAGAAGGGTTTATACGTGTTATTGGAAAGGGAAATAAACAAAGATTTGTTCCTATAAATTTATATACTATTAATTTTATCAATATTTACAAAAACCAAATTCGATCAACAATTAAGACACAGAAAGGTTTTGAAGATACTCTTTTTTTAAACCGAAGAGGCAAACAATTAACTCGTAATATGGTTTTTATGATTTTAAAAGGGTTGGTTCAAAAAGCTGGTATTCCAAAAAAAGTAAGTCCACATACATTTCGTCACTCTTTTGCTACACATTTGTTAGAAAACGGTGCAGATTTACGAGCTATACAACAAATGCTTGGTCATGAAAGTATTACAACTACTGAGATTTATATGCATTTAGATAAAAGTTTTTTAAAAGCTGTAGTTGAAAAATTTCATCCTAGAAAAGATTCTTAAAAGACATAAAAAAACACTCTAAACTAAAAGAGTGTTTCATTTATAATTAATGAATCGTGGAATTAAGAATACATTTTATTTCTCAATTCTTTTATTTTTTTATCACCTAAATACTCATCAAAAGTCATATATCTATCAATCACTCCTTTAGGTGTAATTTCAATGACTCTATTTGCAACTGTTTGAGCAAATTCGTGATCGTGAGTTGAAAAAATAACAGTTCCCTTATAGTTTTTCAAAGCGTTGTTAAATGCTTGAATTGATTCTAAATCAAGGTGGTTTGTAGGTTCATCAACTAATAAAACGTTTGCTCTGGTCATCATCATCCGCGAAAGCATACAACGTACTTTTTCTCCACCAGAAATCACACTACTTTTCTTTAAGGCCTCATCACCACTAAAAATCATTTTTCCTAAAAATCCTCTAATATTTACTTCTTCTCTTTCTTCTTCAGTTTTAGTATATTGGCGCAACCAATCAACCAAAGACAAATCATTTTTAAAGAAACTGGAATTTTCAATTGGTAAATAAGCTTGAGTAGTTGTAACTCCCCATTTATAATCACCAGTATCTGGTTTATCATTACCCGTAACGATTTCATAAAATGCAGTAGCTGCTCTTGAAGCCTTTGACAATAAAACCACTTTATCTCCTTTTGTTAAATTAATATGAATATCTTTAAAAAGAGTTTCTCCATCAATTGATTTTGTTAAGTTTTCAATATGTAAAATTTGATTACCAGCTTCTCTTTCTTGTTCAAAAATAATTGCAGGATATCTTCTACTTGATGGTTTAATATCAGTAATATTCAATTTATCAATCATTTTCTTTCTACTTGTTGCTTGTTTTGATTTTGCAACATTTGCAGAAAATCTACGAATAAATTCTTCCAATTCTTTTTTCTTTTCCTCAGCTTTTTTATTTTGTTGAGCTTTTTGTCTGGCAGCCAATTGGCTTGATTCATACCAAAAAGTATAATTACCAGAATATTGGTTTATCTTGCTAAAATCAATATCAGATATATTTGTACAAACAGCATCTAAAAAATGACGGTCATGCGATACAACAATAACTGTATTTTCATAGTTTGCCAAGAAATTCTCTAACCAATCAATTGTTTCAAAATCAAGATCATTTGTTGGTTCATCCATTATTAAAACATCTGGATTACCAAACAAAGCTTGTGCCAATAATACTCGCACTTTGGCTTTACCATCTAAATCTTTCATTAAAACAGTATGCAAATTATCTTTAATTCCTAGAGATGACAATAAACTTGCTGCTTCACTTTCTGCAACCCATCCTCCCATTTCTTCAAATTCAGCTCCTAACTCACCAGCTTTCACACCATCTTCTTCAGAAAAATCAGGTCTTGCATAAATTTCATCTAATTCCTTTTTCAATTCAAATAACGGCTTATTACCCATCATTACTGTTTCTAATACAGGAAATTCATCAAAGGCAAAGTGGTCTTGTGATAAAACTGACATACGTTTCCCTTTTTCTAAATGTACAGAGCCTGAAGTTGGATCAAAATCACCAGAAAGTATTTTTAAAAAGGTAGATTTACCTGCTCCATTTGCGCCTATTATTCCGTAACAATTTCCTTGAGTAAATACTGTATTTACTTCGTCAAATAAAATTCTTTTTCCAAATTGTACAGATAGATTCGATACTGTTAACATGCTCTTTTAAAATTTTCGGCAAAAGTAATTAAATAAGTCTTATTTATTACAAATCTTTTTTAATTATTTCTATTTTACCTTCAATTTGTAATAAAATGTTAAATATTACTGTAATACATTTATACTTTAACCTTTTTATCTATAATATTTAACAACATCTTAACAAGTGTAACGTAAGTAGATTATTACATTTGTATATCATGTTTAAACCATTTCATTTGAAAAAGAATTACTTTTTAACATCTGTAATATTATTCTTTTCTGTTGGTGTTTTGTTTTTTACTTTCTCGTGTAAAAATTCAAATACAGAAAATAATACCACATTTTTTGGTGGGAAAATAAAAAATCCCAAAAGTGAATATATTTATTTTTCAAAAAATGAAAAAATAATTGATTCTGCAAAAATAGATCAAAATAATAGGTTTTTATTTAAACTTGATTCTTTAAATGCAGGATTATATACTTTTAAACACGGACCTGAGTTTCAATATTTATATTTAGAACCTAAAGATAGTTTATTGATTTATTTAAATACTTGGGATTTTGATGAGTCTTTAATTTTTAGTGGAAAAGGTGGTGCAAAAAATAATTTTTTAATCAATTTATATTTACAACAAGAAAAAAACGAAAAAAAATTCAAATACTATTATCGTTTAAATGAAGAAGAGTTTTCTAAAAAAGTTGATGAAGAAATTGAGAAGTTAATGCTTCAGTATAATGAATTAATTAATGCAGAAAATGAAGAACCTTCTGAGCTTTTTAAAAAAATTTCCAAAACAGGTATTTATTTTCCCTTTTACTATTTTAAGGAATACTACCCTTTTAACTACAAAAAGGCTCTGCAATTAAAGCAATTACCAACTTTAAGTGATGAGTTTTATAGTTTTAGAAAGAATATAAATTTGAATGATGAATCATTAATAAGTTATGGGCCTTATCTGGCATATATCGGTACATACCTACACCATACTGCTTATACTGTAAAAATTAATAATCCTGAAAAAAATATTATCGGATTAAATTTTATGGAAATTGTAAATGATAAAATTAAAATTAAAAGTCTAAAAAATAATTTACTATCAAAAAGTTTATGGAACTCACTAACTGATGAAACTTTGTCTGATATTGAATGTCAAAAAATTCAAGACTATTTTTTTAAGCACTGTACAGATGAAAAATTAATCTCTGAAATAAAAAAATCAATTAAGCAAAAAGAACAATTTAAACAAGGTGATACACTACCAAAAATATTAGCAATTAATGCCAATGGGGATAAAGTTACTATCAATAATATTACTAAAAATAATAATACGGTAATTTATTTTTGGCCTAAGGATATAGCGCAAATTGAAATGCTAAATAGCAAATTAAAACATTTTCAAAAAGAATTTCCTGATGTATTATTTATAGGAGTTGAAAGAAATAAATCAACTGAAGAATGGAAAAGTTTTATTAAAACAAAAAAATTACCTAAAAATACCCAATTCAAACTTGATAAGAATTGTAATATATATTCTTGGTTTGAAGGAGATATGGCAAGAACTTTAGTCATTGACTACCAAGGTGTAGTTAAAAATTCTTATTTATTTTTTAATGATTCATATAGTTTAGAAAAAAAACTTCATCAGCTTAAAAAACAGTAGTTTATAGTAGACTTCATTAAATTAGTCTTACTTTTGCAAACTCAAAAACATAAAACAATATATTTATTTGCAAACCAGAGTTTTACAAGTAAAATAGAGTTTTGTAAATAAAATATATGTCGATATTTAAAGAACTTGGTTTAAGCCAAGCGTTAACTGATGCACTATCAGAACTAGGCTACGAAATGCCTACGCCAATTCAAAAAATTGCTATACCACAAATTTTAAATTCAGATAGTGATTTAAAAGCTTTTGCCCAAACTGGCACAGGAAAAACAGCTGCTTTTAGTTTACCAATTTTAGAGAAAATAGACTTAAATAATAAAAACACACAAGCTATTATTTTATCTCCTACCCGTGAACTTGCTATACAAATAGCTAAAAACGTAGAAGAGTTTGCGAAAAATATCAATAACTTAAATGTTTTAGCAGTATATGGAGGTGCAAATATTGAAGACCAAATAAGAGGTCTTAAAAGAGGCTCACAAGTTGTTGTAGGGACTCCTGGAAGAACTGTTGATTTAATCAAAAGAAGACGATTAGATCTACATAACATTAAATGGTTGATTTTAGATGAAGCTGATGAAATGTTAAATATGGGTTTTAAAGATGAGCTCGACAAAATATTAGAAGCAACACCTTCCTCTAAACAAACTTTACTTTTCTCAGCAACATTTCCAAAAGAGGTTGAAGCGATTGCTAGAAATTATATGCATGAACCTATTGAAATTTCAGCAGGCAAAAAAAATGTTGGAGCTGATAGTGTAACTCATGAGTTTTATTTAGTGTCAGACAGAAATCGTTATTCAGCATTAAAAAGAATAGCTGATGTAAATCCAGAAATATACAGTATAGTTTTTTGTAGAACACGAAGAGAAACTAAAGATGTGGCAGATAAATTAATTGCTGATGGGTATAGTGCTGATGCTTTACATGGTGATTTGTCTCAAGCCCAAAGAGATATGGTAATGCAAAAATTTAGATCCAAACACTTGCAGATTTTAGTGGCTACTGATGTTGCAGCACGTGGTTTGGATGTAACCGACCTTACTCATATAATTAATTATAAATTACCCGATCAACCTGAAAACTATACACACAGAAGTGGGAGAACTGGGAGAGCAGGTAAAAAAGGAATTTCTATAGCTTTAATTACCAATAAAGAAAAAGGTAAATTACGCCCAATTGAAAGAAATATCAATAAAAAGTTTGAACAAAAATTGGTTCCAAATGGAAAAGAAATTTGTCAGAAACAATTGTATAAATTAATTGATAAGATCCATGATATTGATATCAATGAAAAAGAAATTAAAGAGTTTTTACCAGATATATATGAAAAACTAGAAGGCCTAGACAGAGAAGAGCTTATCAAAAGATTTGTTTCTATTGAGTTTAATCAATTCCTTTCATATTATGAAAATGCTCGTGATTTAAATGGAGATGACTCTAAAGAAAGAAGTAGATCTAGTGACGATTCTTTTACTAGATTCTATATCAATTTGGGTAAAATGGATGGGCTAAATCCTGCAAAACTAATTGGAGTTATTAATGATAATTTAAGAAAGAATGATGTAGAAATTGGTCAAATTGAAATTTTGAAAAACTTTTCATTCTTTGAAATAGATAAAAATTATAGAGATAAAGTTCTAGAAAGTTTTAAAAATTCTCGATTTAATGGAAGAGCAATAGTGGTTGAAGTTACTACAAAACCAAAATCTAAAGGTAGAAGTCGATCTAAAAGAAGTTTTGGTGGAGAAGATAGAAACAGAGGAGATAGAAAAAGAAATCGAAGCGATAGAGATAAAAACTTTTATAGTGGAGATAGAAAAAAAAGTAGCAGTAGAAGACAAAGAAGATAAAATTATTTTTAATATAAATAAAAGCTCCCAAAAAAATAATTTTTGGGAGCTTTTTTAATTATTTACTTATCTAAAATTAAAATACCTATCGTCTTGAATAATTTGGTGATTCTTTAGTAATTGTTACATTATGTGGATGACTTTCAGTTATTCCAGAAGAAGTTATTCTTACAAATTTAGCTTGTTTTTGTGTATCAATATCTTTACTGCCACAATAACCCATTCCGGCACGTAATCCACCAATAAACTGATGCATGGTTTCGTAAACTTCTCCTTTATATGGAACTC
>DAOVTC010000163.1 GCA_030633285.1 Flavobacteriaceae bacterium | reverse complement strand
CTTAGGCAATAAGCAAAAATCCTTCTTACTCCTTTTCACTTTAATCTTTTTACTTTATCACACATACTGCTGTACCAAACTAATTAAAGTATTTGCATCTTGATGACCAGTTTGACGCCATTTCATTTCACCATCTTTGTAAATGATAAAAGTAGGGTTGCCTTTAATTCTCAAGGCTGAGGCTAAGGTTTCGTTTTTTGTAATGTCTATTTTTACAACTTTAGCTCTATCACCTAAAGCTGCCGCAACATCTCTTAATATGGAGTGTAAATTATTATTTTCACCCTCCCAATCTTTATGAAAATCAATCAAAGTAGGAATATTTGAACCTATCAATTCACCAAACTTAGTCATATTAATTGTTTATTTTTTTACTTAAAATCAAATAAATCTGTTATTACAAATATAACATTTTAAATCGGTTTTGCTTTTAAAGCACAAAATATTAGCCCTTTAACACTAATTTTAGCATAATTTTAAGAAACAAATCTTAAAATCAATAAAAATATACAGATGAAAGTATAACAAATTGTTATTTTTACAAGGAAAAAATAAACTATATGTCTGATAAAAAACGACTTTTTTTACTTGATGCATTTGCATTAATATTTAGAGGATACTATGCATTAATCAAAAACCCACGTATTAATTCAAAAGGAATGGATACTTCAGCAATTTTGGGTTTTATGAATTCACTTTTAGATGTAATTCGAAGAGAAAAACCAGATCATTTGGCTGTAGCTTTTGACAAAGGAGGCTCTATAGCTAGAAGAGAAGCATTTCCTGAATATAAAGCACACAGACAAGAAACCCCAGAGGCAATAAGAATTGCTGTGCCATATATTCAAAAAATATTAGAGGCAATGCATATTCCAATTATTGAAAAAGAAGGTTTTGAAGCTGATGATTTAATTGGTACACTCTCAATTCAAGCAGAAAAAGCAGGCTATCAAACTTTTATGGTTACACCAGATAAAGATTTTGCACAATTAGTTACCGATAATGTTTTTATGTACAAACCTGCCCGTATGGGAAATGGTATCGAAATTTGGGGGGTTGACAAAGTAAAAGAGAAATTTGAAATTGAAGACCCTAAACAAGTGATTGATTACTTAGGAATGATGGGAGATGCTGCTGATAATATTCCTGGTTTACCTGGGGTTGGTGATAAAACTGCCAAAAAATTTCTTAAACAATATGGCAGTCTGGAAAACCTTTTGGCTAATACACATGAATTAAAAGGTAAAATGAAAGAAAAAGTTGAAGCAAATGCTGAGTTAGGCATATTATCAAAACAATTGGCTACAATTATGCTAGACTGCCCAGTTGAATTTCATGAAGAAGATTTTGAATTAAATACACCTAATTATCAAAAAGTTTCCGAAATTTTTCAGGAATTAGAATTTCGACGAATGCAGGAAACTATGAATAGAATGTTCCTGAATACACCACAAAAAATAGAAACTTCACAAAAGGAAGAAGAAACAAATAAACCTACTAAAAAATCTAATTTGATAAATCAGCAATTAGATATGTTTACTACTCCAACTGGTGATTCTCAGCAAGAATATACAAGCGGTTTTAAAGAAGCAAAAAATATTCCTCATTTTTATCAATATGTAAATACAGAACTTGCTCAAAATTTATTAATCAAAAAGCTTTTGCAACAAAATTCGGTTTGTTTTGATTTGGTTTTAGTAACTACTGGAGCAACAAGAGTAAATGCCTTTGAAGCTGAGTTAGTTGGTATTACTTTTTCATATGAAAAAGGTAAAGGTTATTATGTTCCAATTCCTAAAAACCGAGATGAAGTAAATATTATTTTAAATAAATTCAAACCATTTTTTGAAAATAACAGCATTGGAAAAATTGGACAAAATTTAAAATATGATATAAAAGTCCTTCAAAATTATCATATAAATGTTAATGGTTCTCATTTTGATACCATGTTGGCTCATTATTTAATCAACCCAGATATGCGTCATAATTTAGATGTTTTATCAGAAACCTATTTGAATTATACACCAATACTTATCACATCTTTAATTGGTAAAAAGGGTAAAAATCAAGAATCTATTCGCAATGTTGATTTAGAGAAACAAACCGAATATGCCATTGAAAAAACTGACATTACGTGGCAATTAAAACAAGTTTTTGAAAAAGAATTAGAAAAAAATAATCTAACCAAATTATTTAAAGAAATTGAAATTCCTTTGGTTGGAGTTTTGGCTAAAATGGAATATGAAGGAATAAATATAGATATTGATTTTCTAAACTCTTTATCTAAAAAATTAAATGAAGATATATTAAAACTTGAACAAAATATTTATGCTGAAGCAGATACTGATTTTAATTTAGCTTCACCAAAACAATTAGGAATTGTACTTTTTGAGCAATTAAAATTAGTTGAAAAACCAAAAAAGACAAAAACTGGACAATATGCTACCGGTGAAGAAATATTATCAAAACTAGCTCATAAACATGAAATAATTGCTAATATTTTGGAATGGCGCGGACTCGTAAAATTAAAAAACACTTATGTTGATGCTTTACCTAAAGAAGTAAATAAAAAAACTGGGAGAATTCATACAACTTTTAGTCAGGCGGTAGCTGCAACAGGTAGGTTGAGTTCTAACAATCCTAATTTACAAAATATTCCTATCCGTACAGAAAGAGGTAAACAAGTACGAAAAGCTTTTATTCCTCGTAATGAAAATTATACTTTACTTGCTGCTGATTATTCGCAAATTGAACTCCGTTTGATTGCTGAAATGAGTGGCGATGAAGAAATGATAGCTTCTTTTTTAAGAGGAGAAGATATCCATAAATCAACTGCGGCTAAAGTTTTTAAAGTTCCTATTGAAGAAGTTACTCGTGAGCAAAGAAGTTATGCAAAAACTGTAAATTTTGGAATTATTTATGGTGTATCAGCCTTTGGATTAAGTCAGCAAACAGATTTGAGCAGAAGTGAAGCTAAAGAATTAATTGAGACCTATTACGAAACTTACCCAACGCTTAAAGCATTTATTGCAAAACAAATTGATTTTGCTCGCAATCATGGCTATGTTGAAACTCTTTTAGGACGTCGTCGTTACTTAAAAAATATTAATTCACAAAATTCTATTGTTCGATCTGGTGATGAACGTAATGCCGTTAATGCTCCTATACAAGGTAGTGCTGCTGATATAATCAAGATTGCTATGATTAATATTTATAAAGTTTTAGAAAAGGGAGATTTTAAATCAAAAATGTTATTGCAAGTTCATGATGAGTTGGTTTTTGATATTCATAAAGGTGAATTGAAGACTTTAAAACCAATCATAAAACACGAAATGGAAAATGCATTTAAACTTTCTATACCTCTAATTGTTGATTTGGGTGAAGGTGAAAATTGGTTAGAAGCACACTAACTAAAAAATATACCTAAATGTTGCTTTGAT
>DAOVTC010000029.1 GCA_030633285.1 Flavobacteriaceae bacterium | reverse complement strand
CAGATTACAAGAACTATAGAAATAAATCTTCTTGAAATGTTAGGAGAAAAAGAGATTCCGGAACCGATTAAGAGTGTAAATAACGAATACATCATGTGATCAAAAAAACTAACCATGAAAAACAAACCATTAAGATCCTTTAAAATTTCACAATTCATAAATGAAGAAGCATATGGTGGAGTATTATTAATTATTGCTACCATTGCCGCGCTCATCTGGGCAAATTCATCATTCTATGAATCCTATCATCATATTTGGCATGAATTAAAAGTAGGTTTTGCCTGGGGAGATCTCAATATGATCGCTTCTTTACACCACTGGATAAACGATGGTTTAATGGCTTTATTTTTTTTCGTCATTGGCCTGGAAATTAAAAGAGAAATAATGGGTGGTGAGCTTTCTACTTTAAAAAAAGCATCTATGCCTATTGCCGCTGCAATCGGCGGTATGTTGATACCTGCCTTGTTTTATGTTTTCGTGACATTGAATTACCCTGATTATCTGGAAGGCTGGGGAATACCCATGGCGACGGATATAGCCTTTGCTCTTGGCTTGTTAGCCATGCTTGGAAGCCGCGTACCTTTGAACCTTAAAATTTTCCTTACTGCACTTGCTATTGCAGATGACCTTGGTGCGGTAATGGTAATTGCCGTCTTTTATACAGAATCCATTGACTTTTCTGAATTACTTTATGCGGCATTCTTTTTAGGTGTTTTGATCATAGCTAATTTTGCAGGAGTTCGCAAGACTGCTTTTTATGCATTGGTAGGTTTTATCGGTGTTTGGATAGCCTTTATATTTTCGGGTGTACATGCTACAATTGCAGGAGTTTTGATCGCACTTACAATTCCTGCAAGAACAGAGATTGGAGAAAATGATTATATAGCTAAACTATCGTCTTATTTAAATAAATTTAAAAATGAGAAACCTGATCAAAATAGTTCACTTTTAACAAAAAACCAGGTGCATTTAATTTCAGAAATTGAAGAACTTAATTTTAAGGCACATACCCCTTTACAAAAACTGGAACATGCCCTGCATCCGGTAACTGCATTTTTTATTTTACCGGTTTTTGCTTTGAGCAATGCAGGAGTTCATATTGAAGGTAGTATAATTGAAATGTTGATCCATCCAATATCATTAGGTATAATTGCCGGACTGGTACTCGGAAAATTTTTAGGAATCGCTTTCTTTTCCCACCTTGTGGTGAAATTAAAAATCGCTGCACTTCCTGAAGGTGTTACCTGGAAACAAATTTATGGGGCTGCTTTTTTGGCAGGAATAGGATTTACTATGTCTATGTTTATTTCAGATCTTGCTTTTAAGGATGAAGAATTTAAACAAATAGCAAAAGTTGGTATTATGGCGGCTTCCTTGCTATCCGCAATAATTGGAATGATCTGGTTGAGTACAGCTTCCAAAAAACAATAATATTTTTTTAAATATTTAATCTATAAATTGCAGAATTTAAATTACATTTAAACCAAACACCAGATGTAATTAAAGCAATGGATACTGGATTGTGGTTAGATTTCTTGGGGATAAGACTGGTAAGTGAAAAAGCTGCAGGATTAGATTTTAAAATTAACTTGATTACACCCGATAATGGTGAGAAATATTTAGTTGAATTAAGTAATTCAACCTTAAATAATATTGAAGGGTTTACTGATAGTGATGCAGATTTGGAAATTACCATTAACCGATCTGATCTGGACTTGGTTATGATGGGAGTGAAAACGATGGATGAGATGATTGTAGATGGAACTGCTAAAACTAAGGGGAATGTTGATGTTATTAATCAACTAAAATCTGTGATGATCCATTTTGAATTAAGATTTGAAATGTTACCAGGTACAGTTCCTGTAGGGGAACAACAATTAAACAGAAATCCATTTCAACAAGATATGCCAGCTGTGATTGGAGCAGAGTAGTAATTCTAATTGAAATACAAAATTATAGTTTAAAAGAAGAAAGGTTTTTGTGTTAGTAATTACCTTTCTTTTTAATTTTACCTAAAAATCTACCATGCCAAAAGAATATTATTTTATAAGTGATCTACACATTGGTGGAGACGAGGCATTGGGAGTATGTGATTTTGAAGAGGAATTGATTTCTTTTCTTCAGAATATTTCTTCTCAACCTAATGATATAGAACTTATTATAATTGGTGATGCTTTTGGTTTGTGGGAGTTTACCCAAGTTACAGGCAAAGAAAAAATAGAGACATTGTTTGCTCAGTTTCCGAGAATATTTAAAGCCTTTCGTTCTGCAGGAGAGAAAATAAAAATTACAATTCTTCCAGGTAATCATGATTATGAAATTGCATGTTATACAGAATTTGTTGAATTATTTAAAGATTACAATATCTGTGTAGAGCAAACACCGTCTATCACCAGAAAAATAGGAGGTAAATCTCTTTGGATCGAACACGGAAACCAGTATGATGAAGTAAATCATATGCCAGATTTTGGAAACCCATATGCCCTACCAATAGGATATTTTATAACTAAAAATACAGTGGCAAAAGCTGGTATGCTTTCTCGAAAAGGGAGACATAATTGGTTGAAAGATATTCAATCCGTTTATCCTACAGAATTGATTCCTGACTGGATCATGTCGAACTATTTTTATAGAGAAATGAGTCCGATATTAAGATGGATATCCCTTCCATTTTTGTTGCTTTCAGGTTTAACATTATTTGTTTTGGGTGGTGCAGCACTTGAATATTTTAATATTACTGATGATAATATTTTTTTAAATAACCGAATATTTGATTCATTAGGCATAGTTGGTAGCCTTTTTCAAATAATTTTAACAATCAATGCCATTGCCTTGCTAGTATTTTTGGCATTGGCAATACCTTTTGGTTTTATAATTCGCGATCTAAAAAGAACACTGAAACGGTTTGATATTGAATTAGACCCAGCAGAATTGACTGGCGAAAAAGAGGAATTATACACCAATGCTGCCCATAAAGTTTTTAACGATAATCCTGATATTGTTGCATTTATTTATGGTCATACACATACGCCGTCGATTCGATCGATAGGAAAACGTTATATTATCAACACAGGTACCTGGCTCAAACAGTTTGAACGAATCTCACCTCGTTTCGGATTATTACCACCAATATATGTCCCTTTTTACTGCTTGAATTATTTCAAGGTAAAAAAAGAAGGAGAGAATATAGTTATAGAGTATCACAAGATTGATAAATCAATTTCTAATGATCTAACATTAGTGCAACGAATAATGTCACGAGCGAAAAAAGGAACTGTCAATACAATTCCTGCTAAAACCATAATAAAAATGGAATTAAATAAGAAATAATCTTAATTTTACAATAATGAATTACTTGTTTTTCTCCAAACGTAAAATTTCATTCCTCCTTATATGTCTCTTATTTTCTATCAATATTTTTGCTCAATTTGAAGAGCTGGAAGATGAAATAGTTGATTATCAATATTGGGTTGATTATAATGCAAACTATGAATTAGAAAATAATTTTAAGGTGTATGGCGATACGGGTTGGAGAATTATTTCACCCCATTTATGGACCAAATATTATGTTCGACCGGCAATTAGTTATAACCATTTGTTAAACATAAAAACAAGAAGACCTTTAAAGCTTGAATATCATTTTGGGGTAGGAATATTCTATACTGATTTTACGAATACATCCAACCATCTGGAAATAAGGTCCTTTCAAGGAATAAATATAGAATGGGCAACATTCAAACAATTACATATTAATCATTATATACGATTAGAAGAACAATTTGACTATTTTAATAATTCCTGGGATTTCGGATTAAGAGCTAGATATATGTTTGCAGGAGTTTATGAATGGCAAAATGATAATTGGGAAACACTAAATAATTTCTATATACCTTTTCATATAGAATTTTTCTTGAACTTTGATGAGACAACCGGTTTTAACGATTTAATCAGGTTTACTCTAGGATTAGGATATATTGTTAATTCCGAATGGAAAATCGAATTTTCTCCATCATATCACAGAAGGAAAATTGATATTGAGGATACTTTTGAAACCAACGACATTGTATTTCGATTAAGGGTGTTTCACAGTTTAAACTAGAGGAGTACTAATAAAATATATTTTTTATTTTTGAACTACTTCATAGTTATATTGTTAAAATTTCAACTTATTATTTAATAGCTTTATGCGTAACTTCAATTGGCTTTGCAGTTTATAAAACTAATGGTGAAAGATTAAAATACTCACAAATAGTTTTATTATTTGCTGTTATAAGTTGGAGTGCTAGTATATTCTTTGGTTTAAAGTTTTTAAAAGGCTCAATAAACTTTTTATATTTGAATTATCAGCTTTTTGTTATACAAGGCGGGAATAATCCTGAATATGATAATGATCAAGGTAAAATAAAAGTAGCATGTGAAACCATAGATAAAATTATGGAAAAAGAAGAGCCAAAGGGAGAAAAATCTTTTTCACTTCAGGAATTTCTATTTTATACAGGGATGATTTTGTTTATTTTTTGGCACATTTTAAAATGTAATTAAAAACCTAAAATACATTTGCTTATATTCTGCCGAGTTTAGTTTTTTATTAAATTATGTCAATTTTAGTTTTGATATTAAAATAGTGTTAAAGTGCAAATACATTAAATTATATTTGCAGTTAAAGCCTAAACCGCAAATATAATTATGTATATTTGTACAAACGTAAACAAATGCAAACAATAGATTTTAAAAATTTCATTGCGGGTAAATGGCAACAACAATACCAATATCAAAGTTTCACACCCAATAAAATATGCCTACAATGGTTAATAAGTAACCCCGGTTTACTTAATAAATTAGGTGAAGCAGACAGATATTTAGGTAGATTAGATACTTTTTCTGAACTAATCCCAGACATCGATTTTTTTATAAAAATGCATGTTACTAAAGAAGCAACCGTAAGTAGTAAAATAGAAGGCACTCAAACATCTTTTGAAGAAGTATTTATAAAAGAAGCATTTATAAATCCAGATAAGAGAAATGATTGGCAGGAGGTGCATAATTACATACAAGCACTAAATCAAGCCATTGAGGCAATGAGGGATTTACCTATTTCTAATAGGTTAATTAAGCAAACTCATAAAACATTATTGCAAGGCGTAAGAGGAAAAGAAAAATTACCAGGAGAATATCGGAATGGCCAAAATTGGATTGGAGATAGTTTAAAAGACTCTATTTTTATACCACCAATACATGAAGAAATACCGGATTTAATGCAAGATTTAGAGCAATTTATCAATGCAGAAATCATGGATTTACCTTTGGCAGTTCCACATCTAATAAAAATAGCACTGGCCCACTATCAATTTGAAACAATACATCCATTTTTAGATGGGAATGGTAGAATAGGGCGGCTACTTATAACTCTTTATTTAATAGATAAAGAACTATTGCAAAAACCAACCCTTTATTTATCTGATTATTTTGAGCGTAACCGCAGAGATTATTATGATAATTTAACACAAGTACGTAAAAAGAATGATATTGAAAATTGGTTATTTTTTTTCTTAGATGGAGTTATAGAAACTGCAAAAAAAAGTATTAAATCGTTTAATAATATTATTAAATTAAGAGATGATATTGAATTAAATAGATTAATAAAATTAGGCAGAAAACAAGCAGATGGAAAACGCTTAATTAACTTACTCTACAAGGTTCCAATATTAGATAGTAAAGAAGTGGCCAAAACCTTAAAAATACATTCTTCTACTGCAAATAGATTAATAAAAGATTTTGAAGAGCTTAAAATATTAACAGAATTAACTGGTTATAAACGGAATAGGATGTATGCATTTTATGAGTATATCAGAATTTTCTAAAAAATAAACCCCTTATAAAGTAAGGGGTTTTAGAGTATTAAAGTGGAGATGGAGGCAAGAATTGCATCTCCCCAGATCCTTTATTCCATAAGGGGTAAGAAGAATTATATATATATTGGTGAGGCATTGATGAGACCTAAAACAGACCGGATACTTACATATGATTTTAACAAATATTTAACACCTATGCTTTCTTAAAAATTGGTTTAGTTATATGATAGCTTGTTAAGCTGGCATGGGCAATGGCAATTCATAAAAGCCAAGGTAAAACTTTTGAAAAAGTCATTATTGATTTTGGTACTAATGTTTTTGCAGGAGGACAAGTTTATGTTGCTCTCAGTCGTGCAACTTCTTTAGAGGGTGTTTACTTAAAAAGAGCGATAAGACCTATAGATATTTTTGTTGATTTTTTGATAAAGAAATACGTTATAAAAGAAAATATCACTCACTTGATAAAAGTGACCCACCCTGAAATATGTATACACAAAATAACAAGTATATATATAAAAACGACAGAGTAACTAGACAGTTAACCTAAAACAATTTTTTAGCACAAAGTAAATGTTGGTTAACAATACTATAGGCGTTAATCAATATGCTTTAACTCCATTACTTTTTTACCATTCTCATAAAAAACAAGATTGTTTTTACGTTTAAAAGTAAGTGTTTTACTCGATAATGTTTTACCAATTTTAGAACTTATCTCAGTATTATCAAAACATGCCATCCTGGTAGAGGCGAATGGTCCAAATTTAATATTGTTATTATCAACTTTTACACTTCCTCTAAAAGTATTACAACCATCCGTTCCGAAAACAGTTTTTTTAGTTAAATTGATCTCCATTCTTGGTGCCTCTCTTTTAAAATCTACAGGATTAACTTTTATTCCATCAACTTCAATAATTGCCCAAATATCATGCAAACGATAGTCAGGTACATAATTACCGCAACCTTTATAAGTTTTATAATCTGTTTCTTTACTTGTTTTAAAATCAATGGTAATACTATAATCAAACTTTTGACCACTCATAGAATCCGTACACTCTGTATGATTTAACTGTACAATTAATTCGCCTGATTCTGTTACTGTACGGTAGCGTGTAACATTTGCATCCATTGCTCTTACCGGATCTACAGCAGGGGCATTATAATCTAAGCCATCTAAATTTTTAAAGAGAAATCCTTTTTCAAAATCCATATCTAAACTCCAAAAAGGTTCATTTCCAAAGGCATAAAAATCAACACCTTCTTGATATTTTTTATACAAAATTTGCTGGTATTTGTTTTGCTTGTTATTTTTAACACTTTTTACTATTGGTAACATATAGTATTTATCAGCAAGATTTCCAGTGATTTCATTTTCTTTTTTATCTAACATCAATAATCCTTTTGATTCTTTTTTAAACATATTCATTCCTCCTCCATCATCAAGTTGAATAATAAACTGACTATTTATTGTATAAGTCCCTTTCTTTTCAAAGGGTACATCAGATCTTCCTTGATATGTTTTTTTAGACTGATAAGTAAGATCATCATTTAATATCAATCTGTAAATAATCTTTTCGCAATCGGCACAAGGAATCATTCCTAAATAAGTACCTGACAATTCCTGAGCAAATTTTTTATTCATGGTTTGTTGATTTTGTTCATTAATAAATTCTTCATGCATTTGTACATGTGGTTCGGCATGTGGATTGACACTGGTTGTTTGTGTTGATGTTGAACCACAGGAAATCATTAAAAAACTAAAACTTAAAAATAAGATAGATTTGATTTTCATTTGTTATTGGTTTTGAGATGTTAAAAATAATCATTTTGTTTTAGCTATTCAATTAGATATTTTATGAAACTTTTTTATCAATTTGTTTATTTGGTTTTAATAATATTTTTAACCATTTCTTACCATTGATGTTTATTTTAATTTACTGGCAATAAGATGATTGAAAGACCTAGTTCTTGGACATTCGTGTTATTAATTTTTCTTATTAAACAATACAATGATAATGTTCTACTTCCAATTACAAGAAACCTAAATGGTTTTCTTATTTACTTCATTTAACTTTTGTTCGTCCGAACAAAGATTGTTTTCATAATAAATATTTTTAGATTATACTTTTTTATGTATATGATTTTATAAACTCAGTAAACAAAACCTTTCCATATTTGATGTTTATATAGATTTAAAAAACTTAAACATATTGAACACCCTATAACATTTCCTAAATAAATAGTAACATTACCTATACCTCAAACGAGTATAGAGGGTGAGATTGTAATAGACCCTTTCTGTGGAAGTGGTACGGTTTGTAGAGTATGTTAAAATATCAAAAGGAGTTTTGTTGGATATGATCTAAGTAAGTTTGTTTGAAAATTGATCAAATAGAGTAGGTAATTCATTTTTTTAATGGACGAAACAATATACCCTTGTAGGGTATTTTTATCAATATTAGATAATTATCATAATATTTCGAAGAACAAAGAGATATTTTAAACAAAAGTTAACAGTTTTAAATTAAGTTTACACACTTTACGGGATAGTGTCCAGAATCGCTTAATTTTTGTACTTTTATTCTCATGACCTTATCTTTATTTTGTTTCTTAGGTATCACTAAAATAGATGATAAATTCATACGGTTAAATACTGTACAAATTACTTTTGCATAGTTATTTAACTGAGATTCTTAATAAGTTGTTGTGGATTTAAGGTATAAATATAAAAAAATGATTGGAAGAAAAAACATTATAATAATATTACTGATATTTATAGGATTCAACGTTTCTTGTTCTCAAAAAAAAGATAAACAGATATCAAATATTGAGAAAGTTCCAAAAAGAACAGCTGAAGATCTTGTTGCTTCAAAAAACACTTCAGATATGAGTTATAAACAACTGATGAATATTTTAAACAGTGGTTCAGTAATGGTTCATCAGGGAATAATTATCGAAAATAAACAAATGGTTTTAGAAGGTGCAGGTCTTATATTAAATCATGCAGCTCCAAAAGAAAACCCATGGTTTATCATGCGTGAATCGGATCAGGAGAGTTTTATAAATAGTTTGTTATCATATGATATTGTACTAGATAATTATGCAAAAAAGCTTGTTGAAGAGGCTAATAATGAAGATTGGTTAAAAGCAAGTAAAACAGCTCATGAGTTAATGAACTCATGTATTGTTTGTCATTCTTTGTGGAGGCTTAAAGTAGAATAGTAAAAAATAAGAATAATTTAACAACAGTTTTTACAATAATAATCTCGTGTTATCTATTTATAGTTT
>DAOVTC010000119.1 GCA_030633285.1 Flavobacteriaceae bacterium | reverse complement strand
TTTCAAATATTAACAAAGAAGTATTTGTAAAATTTGGTAAAAGTTTAATGTATAGAAATAAATGACACTAACTGAAAATAAAAACTTTTTACAGTTATTAAATCAAATTCAAAAAGAGGATTTGTTGAAAAAACTAATTCAACAAATTAATAAAGATATACAGTTAGTTGGAGTTGATTATATTTTAAATGAAAATAGTTCTCCTCAAAACATTGTAGTTAATTTAAAAAATATATTAATGGATTTAATTAATAACAAATTTTCTGATTATGTAAACTTATTATACAGAATAGATATTCCTGAAAAACAAATCATAGAATTACAAGGTTTAGAATTAAATATCTTGACAGAAAAAGTAGCCATTCTAATATTAAGAAAAGAATGGCAAAAAGTATGGTTTAAAAATAAAATCCAATAAACGGTGTCCAGGCATCACCATAAACACTTTTATTGCTATCATATAATACATCATATCTAATCCCGAAAGAAAAAGGGCCCGACACAAATGATGCACCAAGATATATAGCATTGTTCCAATAAGAATCTTCAAAATCACCACGCCACTCTGTTTGTAACCCTTCATATTCTACTGAGAATTGTAAAAATGGAATTGGTCTGTAAAGTGCTGAAGCACTTCCTCCAAAAGAATTAGAATGGTAGTTGTAATATCTATTTGGAGCTCCCAAATTAATACCCCAATATTCACCATCTGAATAAATATAAGTTACACCTATTCCAGTAATAATTTTTGGAGAAACATGGTAATAAGCTTTTGGTGCTAAAAATATATCGGTACCTCCATTCCAAAAAGACATACCAATATTACCACCAAAGCTCCAACTAGGTTGGAATGTATATGTCTGTTTTTTTACAACTGTTGTTTGTGTTGTTTTATTTTTGTCAGATTGAAATTTATAGTTTGGGTTGTTTTCAATAACTACTTTTTCTTGAGCCTGGATAGTAAAAGTCAATAAAAAAGTTAAGATGAGTAAAGAAAGTTTTTTATACATAATAATATAGTGTTTGATTAATTTGAATTTCAAAAATAATAAAACATAAATAAATATTGTACATAATCTAAAAAAATAGTAATATTGCACTCCAATTTTAGGTCCCATAGCTCAGTTGGTTAGAGCACCTGACTCATAATCAGGGGGTCCAAGGTTCGAGCCCTTGTGGGACCACAATTAAATCCGCAAATATCTTATTTTTAGATATTTGCGGATTTTTTGATTTTTATAAAATAGATCAAATTTAATAAGTTGGATTCCGTTTATGTAATGAATAACTAATTTAGTATTTTGGTTGAAGATATATAAGGTTTTTCTATTTTTATAAAATAATTTATCAGCAGATAATTAGAATTATTTTTTCAGTTATAAAATTTCACCAAACCATGAAACCAATAAGAAACGATATTTTAAAAAAATTTCTGTTTGCCCTTGCTTTTGTTGAAGGAGGAGCAGTTATGTGTGTTGAATTATCGAGTGCAAAAATTTTATCTCCTTTTTTTGGTACTTCAATTTATGTGTGGGCATCCGTACTGGGTGTAACACTTACAGCTTTAATGAGTGGTTATTATCTAGGTGGCTATATATCATCAAAATATAAAAAAAAGGAAATTGTTTTTTGGCTGATGTTTATTGGAGGTGTGTTAATTGTTTTAACTCCAATTATTAGTGGATTAATTTTGCCATTTACCATAAGATTAAATTTATTAATAGGAACAGTTATTTCTTTATGTTGTTTTTTATTTATTCCTCTAATGTTATTTGGAGCAACTTCACCATTAATCATTAATTTGATAACAAACGAGGTTGAAGGATCAGGAAAAAGTAGCGGAACGGTTTATGCTGTATCCACTTTTGGAGGGATAATTGTAACTTTTACAATTGGGTTTTATTCATTCCCGCAATTTGGAATAACCATGACTTTGTATGTTTATGGGTTCATAGTAATCTTAACATCAATGATCTTATTTTTTGTTACCAGATCACTAAAAAGAAGTAACATAATAATTATAATTGTTGCTATTTTATTACTTAGTTTTTATAAGGATAAAACAAATAAAGGAGTAATTTATAGATCAGAAGGAATTTTAGGAGAAATAAAAGTTGTGGATAGAGAGATGATAAATCATTCTGATAATACTTCTAAAATTTATAGGGAATTACTTGTTAATAACATATCTCAAACGGTTATGGATAAAGAAAATCCTTTTGTAAGTTATTGGGATTATGTAAATATTTTAACTAAGAACATTCTCGCTTTTCGAAAAGGAGATCATGCACTATTATTGGGTTTAGGAGGAGGTACTTTATACAAACAATTGGTGTTTAACAACTTGAAAGTTGATGTGGTAGAACTTGATAAACGAATTGAAATGCTGGCTAAAAAATATTTTTATATTGATGATAGTGTAAAGGTAATTGTTGATGATGCAAGACATTTTATAAATACTTCAAATAAAAAATACGATATAATTATTTATGATTTGTATCACAGTGAGACACCTCCAATACATTTGTTGACAAAAGAAGCATTTTATGAAATTAAAAAAAAGTTAACAAATGATGGGATATTAACTATTAATTTTTACGGATTTATTAATGGAAGTATGGGTAAAGCAGCACGATCTATTTATAAAACATTGATTAGTGAAAATTTTAGTGTACATTTAATTGCTACACCTGGGGAAGAGGCAAGTAGAAATTTAATTTTTATTTGTAAAAAAGGGCTATTCGAAGAAAATCCAGAAATTGACAATATATGGATTAAGCCTTCAACAATTGATTTGGCTGATGCTATAGTTTTAACTGATGATAAACCAATTTTGGAACATATTTATCTAGAAGCTGCATTAATGTGGAGAACGGGGTATAATGAACTTAACACTAAGTATTTTTTAAATAACTAAAATACATCATTGAAAAATGTTTTTTTTTGAATACTATATTATGTTAACTTTTGATAGTTTATTTTATTAATATAAAAAATATTCATTGATGTTAAGATATTTTATATCCTTTTTATATATTTGCAACATTATTAGAATATATTCGTTATTGAATTAAAGAATGAAATTATATGGCTAACAATTACCTTAAGGCAGTTATATTTTTAAGCCTGTTTATGATTGCTGATATTGCGTTTGCTGGTGGACCACCACCTCCAAAACCAATTGTTCCTATTGATGGAGGTTTGTTTGCTTTGTTTGCAATAGGTATACTTTATGGTATAAATAAATTGCGAAACAAGAATAAATAATTTTATAGTTGCAGAAGTTTCGCAACATACTTTCCAATTACATCAAATTCTAAATTAACATAATCATTCACTTTTATTTTGTGGAAATTGGTATTTTCATATGTGAAAGGAATAATTGCTACCCCAAAACTATTTTTTTTTGAATCTACAACAGTGAGACTAACACCATTTACAGTTATTGATCCTTTTTCAATGGTAAGATTATTTAATTTATTATCATAAGTAAAGGTGAAAACCCAGCTACCTTCAACTTCTTTAATATCAGTACATTTTCCAACTTGATCAACATGACCCTGAACAATATGACCATCTAACCTTGCATTCAATTGCATAGCTCTTTCTAAATTAACCGTATCATTTATTTTTAATTGCCCAATATTAGATTTATCTATGGTTTCTTTAATTGCCGTAACAGTATGTGTACCATTATTAAGGTTAATTACGGTTAAACATATTCCGTCATGAGATAAACTTTGGTCAATTTTTAATTCTGAAGAGATATCACTTTTTACAGTTATGTGTAAATTTTCTTTATCTTTTTTTAAATCAACGATTTCTCCTATTTTTTCAATAATACCTGTAAACATATTCTAATTTTTATTGATTAAATTTGTAAAATAGTTTTAAATAAAATTTTATTATTTACTTTTTATTTATAAAATAGAAAAAAGTAAATAATTTGTATTTATTTGTTATTACAAAATTAATAATTATTACTAAGTTGGATGAAGAAATCTGAAAAAATAAAAGTTGGTATATCGGTTGGGGATACAAACGGGATTGGAATTGAAATAATCTTAAAAACATTTGAAGATAATAGAATATTGGATTTTTGTATTCCAATAATTTTTGCTTCAACCAAAGTCATAAGTTATCATAAAAAAGCTTTGAATATTAATACACAAGTACATGGTATAGAGTCTGTTAAAAAAGCAACTCATAATAAAGTTAACTTGCTGAATATTTGGAAAGAATTGATTGATATTGAATTAGGTGAAGCAACTGAAATTTCTGGTAAATGTGCATTTGAATCATTGCAAAGTGCCACAAATGCATTAAAAGAAAATGATATTGATGTATTGGTAACAGCTCCTATTAATAAACATAATATACAATCTGATAAATTTAATTTTAAAGGTCATACAGAGTATTTAGAAAACAATTTTGATGGAGAAAGTTTGATGATTTTAATGACAGATGAAATAAAAATTGGGTTAATTACTGGACATATTCCGATAAATACAGTTGCCGAAACAATTACTTCTGAATTAATTAAAAATAAAGTTGAAATAATGCATTCTACATTGGTGCAGGATTTTAATATTAGAAAACCTAAAATTGCAATTTTAGGTTTAAATCCGCATTGTGGTGATAATGGAGTTATTGGTACTGAAGACGATGAAATTGTTAAACCTGTCATCGAAGAAATTCAAAAAACAGGAAAATTAGTGTATGGTCCTTATGCAGCAGATAGTTTTTTTGGAAGTGAAAGTTATAAAAAATTTGATGCAGTTTTAGCAATGTACCACGATCAAGGATTAGCACCATTTAAAACGCTTTCATTT
>DAOVTC010000176.1 GCA_030633285.1 Flavobacteriaceae bacterium | reverse complement strand
CCAAACTTTCATCTTCTACTATTGAAATTATTTTATCATCCAACTCAACTGTTTCTAATCTTTGCTTTTTAAGCCAGTCCAAACTTTGATTGATTACTATTCTTTTTAGCCATGCTCCAAAAGTTGCTTCACCAGTAAAAGTGTGTATTTTTTTAAAAGCTTTAATAAAAGCTTCTTGCATAACATCTTGTGCTATAATATTATCATTAATAAAATTACATGTCGTATTATACATCGCTTTGCAATACAGATCATACACTTGCATTTGAGCCCTACTGTCATTGTTTTTGCATTTTTCAATCAAATGCGATTGTAAGTTTTTATTCATATAAATAAATCTTCTATTACAAATACGATATATTATCATTACTGTTGCATTTTCAATAAAAAAAATTCAACTATAATTTTAAAATATTAAATTTACATAAAAATATAGTCAATAAAAAAATGAACAAACCTTCTGTTTCTAAATATTTAGAGCACATTTTAAAAGGAGATATTACCTATTTAAGCAGGGCTATCACTTTAATTGAAAGCTCCAAATTGAATGATAAAAATGAGGCATCAAAATTGCTTCAAGCTTGCTTACCTTATACAAATAATTCAATTAGAATAGGTATTACAGGTGTACCCGGTGTTGGTAAAAGTACATTTATTGAAGCCTTTGGAAACCACTTGATAAAGCTTGGAAAAAAAGTTGCTGTTCTTGCTATTGATCCGAGTAGTTCAATAAATAAAGGTAGTATTCTTGGAGATAAAACCAGAATGGAAAATTTGGTCAAAGAAAAAAATGCTTTTATACGACCTTCACCTACTGGAGGATCATTAGGTGGAGTTGCTAAAAAAACTAAAGAAACCATTATTTTATGCGAAGCTGCTGGATTTAATGTGATTTTAATAGAAACTGTTGGAGTTGGTCAATCAGAAACCATTGTCCACTCTATGGTTGATTTCTTTTTATTGCTTAAAATAGCTGGTGCTGGTGATGAACTGCAAGGTATTAAACGTGGAATTATGGAAATGGCAGATGCTATTGTAATAAATAAAGCGGATAATGATAATATAAAAAATGCTGAAATAGCAAAGAATGAATTTAAAAGAGCTTTACATCTATATCCCAAAAAAGAAAATAAATGGCAACCAAAAATTACAACCTGTAGTGCTTTAAATAATGAAGGCATCAAAGATATTTGGGATATAATTTCTGAATTTATTCAACTTACTAAAGCAAATAAATCTTTTGAAAAAAACAGGAAAAAACAAAATAAAAACTGGCTTTTAGAAACTGTAGATCTACAATTAAAAAACGATTTTTACCAACATCCCAAAGTACAAGAAAAACTACAATACTTCATTAATAACATTGAAAATAATAAAATCACTCCATTTGAAGCTGCACAAAAATTAATCAATTTATACCATGATAAAAAAGAGGAAAATTAATTTTCCTCTTTTTTATCAGATTTCACTACTTCTAATATTTCCAGCTCAAATAACAAATCAGTATTTGGAGGTATAGCTCCTCTCATTCCCTGTTCGCCATATGCTAAATGTGAAGGAATAATCAACAAAACTTTATCACCAAAATTCATTTGCTGTAAACCTTCTTTAAATCCGGCAATTAAAGCCGCATCAGGGCTGTAATCCATAAGAATGGGATTGTATCCATTCATACTCTCTCTTCGTCGATCAAATTTACCGTATAATTGGGCTATTTCTTTAACATTTGAATCAAATAAATCACCTGTTTTAAAATATCCAGCATAATTTACCAATACTTTTGAACCAATAGTTGGTTTTTCTTCAGTTCCATTTTTAATACTAATAATTTTTAAACCTGAAGGTAAAACAATTGCATTTACCTCATTATCTTCAACAAATTTTACAAGCTTAGCTTTAATGTTATTTCTTTTTTCTTGAACCAATTTTTGTTCTTCTTCGATTTTTTTAAAATAACTACTAAACTCCGCAGCAGCATCAAACTCTTTAACTTTATTACCAACTCTAATTATTTCTATTTTTTCAATTATATCATTTTGTTTTATAGAATCGACAACATTCTGACCTTCAACCACATGCCCAAATACTGTATGCACACCGTTTAGGTGTTCTATATCTCTATGGGTAATAAAAAATTGACTCCCATTTGAATCTGGTCCGGAATTAGCCATTGATAAAATACCTGCACCTTTATGTGTAAGTAATAAATTTCCCTCATCATTCAATGGAAATTCATCTTCAAATTTATAACCAGGATCACCTGAACCATTACCTCTAGGATCACCACCTTGAATCATAAAATCTTTTACAACTCTATGAAATTTGAGTCCGTCATAAAAAGGTTTGCCTTTATACTTTTCACTAACATAAGGATTTGTTCCTTCAGCTAAAGAAACAAAATTTGCAACAGTAATCGGTGTCTTTTCATATTCTAATTTCAATAAAATATCTCCTTTTTTAGTTTGTATATCAGCATACATACCTTCATCTAAATCAGCATACTTAACTGTTTTACAAGATATTAAACTTATTATTATTACTAAAAATATTAATTTCATTATTTGCATATTATTTATTTTTATTAATTATTTCTTTTAAATGTACAGTATAAATTAATGGTTCATTTGATTTAATTCTTTCATTACCAGTATAACCATAAGCTTTGTGAGATGGAAATAAAAAAGTAAACGTTTCTCCTTTTTTCATTAATTTAATTCCATCTTGAAGTCCGGTAATTAATTCTTCTCTATCCACCAAATAGTTTTTGACCCCTAATTCTTCATATGAATAAATAATCGAATCTTGTAAATTTCTAATTTCATAATTAAAAATTACTTCATCCCCTTTTACAGGAAATTTACTGTCTAAAGTATCTTTCTTATTATAAAAATACCAAAATCCATATTCAGAACTTATATAAACATTTACACTATCATTTTCTATTTTATGTTTTAAGATATCTTCTTCTAACTTATTTAAAACTATATTTCGTTTAACAGATTCACTCATAAACGAACTTGTTTTTCTAACAATAGGTTTTCTTGGT
>DAOVTC010000083.1 GCA_030633285.1 Flavobacteriaceae bacterium | reverse complement strand
TCTTTATCTAAAAATTGAATTTTAATATTTTTAGAACGCAATTGCATCAAACCAATATCATCTAGCATATAATTGATAGTGTTTAATAAAAATGTAGCATTGCCATAACGGATATTTGTATATTTTTCTAGGCCTAAATCTAAAGGTATTCCTTGAAAAATTTCATTTGCAATAATATCACCATCAGCAATAATTACCATTTTATTAGCTTGACTTTTATCTCTATATAAATCAGTATTAAATGGTTTTACTCTTGTAGCATAGCCTGAAGTAAATTCGCCTTCTAAAAGTACACCTAGGGTCTGGTTGCCTTGGTTGTAATCTTTTTGAGATGGCTCTTTTGCAACTTCATTTAAAGTGATTAAACTTGGTGTTCCTAAAGGTTTCGAATATATTGAGCTTTGCAATAAAATGGTTTTATGAATATTGTTTTTTAAAGTGTCAATTGTATTTGCAAAACGCAATCGTACTGGGTCAATATTTTTGTTTATTGGATGATTATTTTTTGAAGTATTTTTTGGATAATAATGCCATAAGAAATCTTGGTATTGTGTTTGGTCTCCAGTATTGCCAGAAGCCAGTCTAATTGTAGAACTGTATGCGTCTTTTATTAAATCATAATTTAATCTTACACCATAACTAAATAACAAATCAGTGAGGTTTAAATCACGATTATAAATTAAAGTTTCTCCAGTTTTCATAAGGCTGTCAAGTTCAGCATTTACATTGTCAATAAGCCATAGAACTTTACCTCCGTTTGTAATGTATTGGTCTAGTGTGAATTTTTCTTTTTCAGTAAAACCTTTTGTAGGCTTTGCAATAATTGTCAAATCATATTCAGTAAGTTGTTTTAATGTTTTTTGAGGGTTTTTGCTTACTGAATCTAAAGTAAAAACTGCTAACCTATAGTACTCTCTCAATTGTCTTAAAAAGCCGACTAAATACATGTCATCAAGCTCTCCGTTTCCCCTTAAAATTGCGATTTTTTGTTTATTTTCAGAGGATATTTTATAAATAGCTTCCGCGAAAGAGAATTCTAAATTTTCAATAGAGTTTTGTAGTTGATCTTCTTGTGTACCTGTTGTTTGATTGGTTAGTAGTGAAATATTTACAGTTTTATCTTTATGGGTAATAGTGGCCCAAGGAAAAATAATTGCTTCAGAATTTTTTCCATTTTCTTGAACTGTAAGCCGGCTTGGTTGTAAGCCTTTTTTTATTAACTCTTCTGCTTTATTAAGAGGATTAATAAATCTAAATTTTATATTATTATTTATTGCTGTTAATTCTTCTAAATGCTGTTTAGTTTCAGTTTGCAATCGTCTAAATTCTGATGGAAAATCACCTTCTAAATACACTTTAATAACAATAGGTTCATCAATGTTTTTAATGATATCTTGGGTGACCTCTGATAATGTGTAGCGTTTATCTTTTGTTAAATCAAAGCGTTTATAAAATGAATTTCCTAAAATATTAAGCACAATTAATGCAATAATAATTAGAGGAATTTTTAAATATAATTTTTGTTTATTCATTTTTGACTAGATACTAATTAAGTAATTGATATTTATTTATTATCAAGTTTTATTTTGGTTAGATATAAAAAGAAAAAGGTAACACTTGCAAAATATAATATATCTCTTGTGTCAATTACACCTCTGGCTATACTTTTGAAATGGCTGTACAATCCTAAATGTTCTATTAGAAAACTTTGACTAAGATTCAATTCTGCTATTGCTTCAAAACCATAAAATAAAAAATACGATAATGCAACTCCAATAATAAATGCAACTATTTGATTGTTAGATAAAGTTGAAGTGAATAATCCGATAGCAGTAAAAGAACTAGCCAAAAATAACAAGCCAAAATAGGAGCCGAGTGTAATGCCAAAATCCAAATTCCCAACTGGATTTCCAAGTTTAATTATAGTATAAATATAAGTGAGTGTTGGGATTAAAGCAATGATAATCAATATAAAAGATCCTAAAAATTTACCAATTACAATTTGCCAAATCGTTATGGGTTTTGTTTTTAAAATTTCAATAGTTCCTAATTTGATTTCATCAGAAAAACTTCGCATGGTAATTGCCGGAATTAAAAAAATAAAAAACCAAGGTGTAATAAAAAAGAAACTATTTAAATCAGCAAATCCAGCATTTAAAATATTAAATTCACCTTTAAATACCCATAAAAACAAACCATTTATCAGTAAAAAAACTGCAATGACTAGGTAGCCTATCGGTGAAGCAAAAAATAAATTAAGTTCTTTTTTTAAAATTGCAATCATATATTGTTATTATTGTTTTAAGTTTTATTTGTGATAATCCACCAAAATTTATTTTAAACTCACAATTTTATTTACACTCCATGCTTGTGGATTTTCGTTGAATAAAATTTTTGTTTTTGACCAAACATTTTGAAAAAAATCAGATTTTCTATAATTTTCTAAATCTTCTTCTGTATTCCAATAACTGTAAGTAAAAAAGATGTTATCATCATTTTTATCCTGATATAATTCTAAAAATTGACAGCCTTGAAAGTTTCTAATTTTTTCTTTGTTTTGATGAAAGTTGCTTAAAAATTCTTCAATTTTATCTTTATCAATACTCATTTTTACTATCCTTATAAACATTTTTAAAGTTTAAAGTTAAAAGCCTAAAGTTCAAAATCTAAACTCTAAAATTTCTCTCACATTTATTTTAAATAAATCTTACTGTTATGTTATCACGATAATTCAAACCTAATAAACTCGAAGCACCTCCAACAGTTTTAAGGTTACTTCTGTACATTGCTATTTCTAAAAAATGCCCCGAATTGAATAAAGCCAGTCTTTTACCATCATCTTGTCTTTTTTCTAAATCCAATGTAAAATCTACTATTTCATTGTATTTTTTAAAAATTTTGGTAAAAGTATAGTTTCTTGCAATTATTTCAAATTCACGACCTTTTCCAATAGTATTGAATAAATTTTGTGAAATATTGCTAATAACATTGCCAAAATTATCTATGTAAATAACACTTCCTACAATTTGGTTTTGTTCTGTATTTACTTTTGGTTGAATTTCATATAATTTTTTGATAGCATTGATATTTTTGCCAATAATTTCAAGTTTACCACCTCTGGCAATATGACAAGCGACTTTTACGAAAATATCTAAAACAGAAAATTTATTTTCATTAGGGTTTTGAATGGTAATTTCAACAATTTTATCTGGTTTTATTTCGTTTGTAATCATTGAAATAATTCCATTATCACAACAAATAAAAAATTGGTTATCAAGTTGAATTGCTATGGGTATATTTTCAACGCTAATTTCAGAATCAACACCTATAATGTGTATAGTTCCATTAGGAAAATTTTTATAAGAATTTTTTATAATATATGCAGCTTCGGTTAGGCTAAAAGGAGTAATTTGATGAGAAATATCAACTATAATTGCATCGTTCAATTCTTTGTAGATTGCTCCTTTAACAGCGCCAACAAAGTGATCTTTAGTACCAAAATCGGTTGTTAAAGTAATTATTGGCATATATTTTTAAAGGTTTTCTATTTTTAAGAATATTTAAAATTTTGCAGTTGCTTAATTGCTTTTAAATATACTATTTTTGTAATACAAATTTAATCAAATTAATAAATAATAAAAGTACTTATAATTAAATTTTATCCGTTTGAGCGAAAGAATAATTGAATTAGAAGAAATAAGCCCAAAAGACCTTTTCGGGACTAACGATGACAACATTGAATTGATAAAGAAATATTTTCCAAAGTTAAAAATTGTTGCTAGGGGAAATAAAATTAAAATATTTGGAGAACCTGTTTTATTAGATGAGTTTGAAAAACGTTTTAGTATGCTGATCAAATACTTTAATCGTTATAATAAATTAGATGAAAATAGTATTGAGCGATTGATGACTTCTGATACTGAGCATAAAAGTTCAAAAAAATCTACTGATATTTTAGTACATGGTGTGCAGGGAAGGTTGATTAAAGCCAAAACTGTAAATCAGAGAAAAATGGTAGATTTAATGCAAAAGAATGATATGCTTTTTGCAATAGGTCCGGCTGGTACAGGAAAAACTTATACATCTGTTGCGTTAGCTGTTAAAGCATTGAAAGAAAACCAAGTACGAAAAATAATCTTAACTAGACCAGCAGTAGAATCTGGTGAAAAATTAGGATTTTTACCAGGAGATATAAAAGAAAAACTAGACCCATATATGCAGCCTTTATATGATGCTTTAAGTGATATGATTCCTTTTGAAAAATTAGAATCATATATTGAAAAAGGAATTATTCAAATTGCTCCTTTGGCATTTATGAGAGGAAGAACTTTAGATAGCGCTTTTGTAATTTTAGATGAGGCTCAAAATACCACAAATAGTCAAATGAAAATGTTTTTAACACGAATGGGTAAACATGCAAAATTTATTATTACAGCAGATCCCGGGCAAATTGATTTACCCCCTAGAACAAATTCAGGGATTAATGACGCTTTATTAACCTTAAAAGGTTTAGACGGAATAGCAGTAGTTCACCTTGATGATAAAGATGTAATTAGACATAAATTGGTGAAAAAAATAATTAATGCCTATAAAAATAAAGAATCTGAATAACAGTTTTTGGTTGTCAGGTATATTTTAAACCAACAACCAACAACCAATAACTAACAACTGCAATGAACACAATAAACGACACAAATTTTAATTTTCCAAAACAAAAATCAATATATAAGGGAAAAGTAAGAGAAGTATATAATATTGATGATAAACTGTTGGTAATGATTGCAAGTGATAGGTTATCAGCATTTGATGTAATTATGCCAAAACAAATTCCGTATAAAGGGCAAATATTAAATCAAATTGCTTACTATATGATGCATAAGACAAAAGATATTGTCCCTAATTGGTTGATTGCTAGTCCAGACCCAAATGTAGCAATTGGTTATTTAGCTAAACCTTTTAAAGTTGAAATGGTTATTAGAGGATATCTCTCAGGTCATGCATGGAGAGAATATAGAGATGGAAAACGTGAAATTTGCGGTGTATCTATGCCTGAAGGAATGAAAGAAAACGACAAGTTTCCGCAACCAATTATAACTCCTTCTACTAAAGCAGATGGTGGCTTACATGATGAAGATATTTCTCGAGAAGATATTATTGCTCAAGGAATTGTTAGTGAAAAAGATTATTTAGTATTAGAAGATTATACACGTAAGTTATTTCAAAAAGGAACTGAAATTGCAAAAAGCAGAAATTTACTTCTGGTTGATACCAAATATGAGTTTGGTAAATTATCAGATGGAAAAATTGTTTTGATTGATGAAATTCATACCCCAGATTCTTCTCGTTATTTTTATGCAGATGGTTACCAGGAAAGACAAGATAGAGGTGAAGCTCAAAAGCAATTGTCAAAAGAATTTGTAAGACAATGGTTAATTGAGAATGGATTTCAAGGTTTAAAAGGACAAGAAATACCAGAAATGACTGATGAGAAGATTAAAGAAATTTCTGATAGATATATTGAACTGTATGAACAAATTACAGGAAAAGCATTTGTAAAGGCCAATGTTAGTGATGTTTCTGATAGAATTAAGAATAATGTTACAGCATTTTTGGAGAGAGATCAATAGGTAAATAAAACAATAAAAAATTGTGTTTATCTTAATATTATTGGTGTTAAATATTTGTTTTATTATGATGTAATGGTTTGCCAGTATTTCAAGGCATAATTAAAAAAAACTTCGAAAAATGGAATGATAAAACTAAAACCACTTTCAAAAGACAATATTTTTCCTTTTTATAAATGGATAAATGATGATGAAGTAATAAAATACTCAT
>DAOVTC010000093.1 GCA_030633285.1 Flavobacteriaceae bacterium | reverse complement strand
TGAAATAAATGGATTTTCAGGATCTAATTCTACAAAAAAGATGATATAAAAAAACAAAATAGGAGCTAGTAAAAAAACTCCATATTTAATTTGTTGACCTTTTAAGATTAGTTTTGAACTCAAAATAATTATTTTAATACTGAAAATTCAATTGTAGAAGATGTGAATACTGTATGAGTTTGTGTTTTAAAATCACCTTTATTTGCTTTAAAAATATTAGGCACAAAAGTTTGTGGATTTAAATCAATTAACGGAAACCAAGTGCTTTGTATCTGAACTTGTAATTTATGTCCTTTTTTAAAGGTATGGAATACATCTTGTAATTTGATGTTAACATTTGTTTTTTTATTAGGTACAAAAGGTTCAGGTTTAGAAAAACTATTCCTAAACTTTCCGCGCATAACTTCACTACGAACCATTAAATGATAATTGCTCATTTTTAAATGATCTTGCATACCATCTTTTTGTTCTTCTATATTGGCTGGGTGAACATCAATAATCTTTACAATCCAATCAGCATCAGTACCTGTTGTTGCAACTTTTAATTTTGCTAAAATATCTCCAGCTAAAGTATAATCTTCTTGTAAAATGGCTGTTTCAAAAACTAAAACATCTGGGCGTCTTGCAGCAAATCGCTGGTCATCTGTCATATATTTTCTTGGAGTAAATACTGTTTTGATATCTTCAGAATAGGGCACAGGCCTTTTAATATCACTAATAAATTTTATTGCTTTTGAAGTGATTTGTTTTGTTGTAAGCTTTTGATTATTTGATAGGTAAGCAATTTCTTTCACAATGTTTTTTGGTGGCCAACTATCAAAAGTTTTCCATTCTTTTTTGCCACTATCAAATACATAAGCTTCTGGTAAACCAGAGTTTTGATCTCCTTTGCCTTTTAAGAAATGATTAAAGAATTTTGTCTCAATATTTTCTTGAAAAAATTCAGAAATTGAATCACCAAAATAGTAATTTCCAACTATATTTTTTCCTTTACTTCTTGCCCAAGCACCATGATCCCATGGACCAAAAACCAATGTATTGTAATTTTTTGGGTTGTATTTTTCAATAGTTTTATATGTTTCTAAGGGTCCATATAAATCTTCTGCATCAAACCATCCTCCAACTACCATTGTTGCCACTGTTGGTCTTATATTTTTTAAATGTTGGATAAGTCCTTTTTTTTGCCAAACACTATCATAATTAGGATGTTCTTTTAACTCTTCCCAAAAGAAATCATCTACTTTGTTATTATTTTTTAAACTCGGATTATCAACAGTTTTATTTTGAAAATATTTATTCAAATTTTGTAGTGGACCTGCATCTAAAAAGAATTGGTACTGATCTTTTGTATTTAATTTTGGTGCAGTATACCAAGCTGTATCAGATGGTTTATCTTTAGGTGTGCCAAATACAGGAGTTATTTTAAAATAACTTAATAAATACGCTCCGTTATGGTGAAAATCATCAAAAAAGAAATCGGCAATACATGCTTGAGGCGAAGCGGCTTTTAGAGCAGGATGTGCATCTATGGTAGAGTAAGTGGAATAAAATCCAGGATATGAAATTCCCCATGTACCCACATTTCCATTATTATTTTCTACATTTTTTATGAGCCAATCTATGGTGTCATAAGTATCAGAACTTTCATCAATATCGCTATTAGACTTTTTATTTGGAATGTATGCACGCATATTATCATATGTTCCTTCACTCATCCATCTTCCTCTAACATCTTGATATACAATGATATTCTTTTCTTTCATTAAATGGATATTCGGACCAATTTTATTGGGAAAAGAATCTCTTCCATAAGGTCTGCAGCTATAAGGTGTGCGTTTTAATAAAATAGGGTATGTTTTGTTCTTATCTTTTGGAGAATAAATAGTTGTGTGAAGTTTAACGCCATCACGCATGGTAATAACTACTTCTTGTTTGTTGTAATTATCCTCAACGAAAGTGTCTGGTTTTTCTTTAGCTTTATCGGAAGGTGTATTTTTACAAGAAAAGAGAGAAATACTTAAAAAAAATAGCAAAAAAAGTCTAATGGTAATCTTTTTCATATTGAGAGTATTTACCGTAAATCTACAAAAGAAAAAATTAAGGTAGTAGCTTTCTCAATGTACTTTGTAACAAATTTAAAGTTTGACAAGAAAAGGGGATATAATTATTAAAATGGTCTTATTATATGTAAGATTAGAAATTAAGAAGCCCAAAACTAGAAGATGTGTTTCTTCTAGCTTCGGGTTTCCAACTTCAAGTGTGGATTAACTTACCACATATAATTTTTTTGTTTTGCTTGTTTTTTTATGGCATTAATCATGGCTTTATCAATGCTTTTTGTATTTGAATCTTTTCTTTGTTTTGCCACATAAGTATTTCTTTTTGTATTTAAATCATTAATTTTTTTCTGAATCTCTTCACGATTTTTACGTTGCTCTGCTACATATTTTTTTAATTCTTCAGAGGTCTTACCTTGTAAATGTTTTGGTAAATTTTTCTTTTCTATTTTGCCATACTTAAAGTCTGCTTCTTTTTCAGCATCAACTAAATCCCATGATGAATTTTTATAAATTCTAGAACTTTTACTTACTGCTCTTTTTACAATTACAACTTCGTCTAATTCAGCAGCATTTGAATCTTGAGTGGCTTGTAATCTCAATTTATTTTTCCCATTATTTCCGTAATAGATATAAGTATTGTTCAATTGATTATTTAATTGAATAATTAAATCGTCATAAGGAGAAGCAATATGAACAATAGTTTTATTATGATCAATTACCATATAATCACCATTTGTTGATCTGGCTCCATCTTGCCATTTACCAGATACTCCATTTTGATAACTGCCACAAAAAATTGTGTTTACAGTTACATTTTGTTCATTGGCTTGCATTGTAGCATCTTTATAGTTGATTTTTCCTTGTGTAAATGGTTCATTTCCAGCTATAAATATTAGCTTTAAATCATTTTTGTTATTGCCCCAATCTAATTGTTTTAATGATGTTTGAATAACCTCACCACAAAATTCGCTTCCACCATTGGTGTTTAGTGAAAAAAGTTTTTCAGAAATTTCATCCAAATCAGAACTAAACCCAATTACCTGACGGATATAACCTTCTCTAGAGGATAGATTATCATTACCATACTCGTAAACTGCAATGAGCAAATCAGGATCTTGATTTTCACATCTAGCATAAGAAAGTTCATTAACAATTTCCCAAAGTTGTGTTTTAGCTTGATTTATCAAGCCATCCATAGAGTTACTGGTGTCTAATAATAATGCAACTTTAATTGTGTTTTTCTTTTTAGGATGTGTGTCATTTGCCGTTACAATAAAGGCGTTTAAGATTAGTATTAGTACAAGAAATTTAACTAGATTTTCACTTACAATATTTCTATTAAAATTGTTGTGTCTGTGGTTTTTCTTTAAAAAGTTCATAATATTTGTTTTAAATTCAGGATAAAAGTAATATGTAAAAAGTGCTCATAAAACTGTAAATGAGTGATTGACCTGTATTAATGAGTAAACCATCTTTTTTAAATAGTTAAGTGTGATATTCACTTATTTTTATTGGCTAAAAGCTTGTATTTAGAGATATACTATTTTATAAAACGAATTTAAGTATGTAGCTTTACCAAGTTAAAAAACATGAATGAAAAGAAAATTGAACATATTTATTTTTCTCTTTTTGATTTTTACTCTAGGAGTTAATGCACAAATTTCAAATGAAGTAAACACTCCAAATAAATTGTATTCTGATAGAATTACCAATCAAGATGGTAATCCTTTAAGTGGAATTAGTATTCGTGTAAAAGGATCAAATATTTCTACTATTACTAATAATAATGGTGAATTTACTATCAATGCAAAAAATGGAGATGTAATTGTATTGCGTAAAAATGGTAAAATTATTAATAGTTACAGATTAAACGGAAGTGTCTATTATGAAGTTGAAGATAAATCAAATCAAATACAAGAAGGTAAAAAAGCACGTTCAATTTCAAAAAAAGTTAAAGTAAACAATTCTATTCAATTTCAAAAAGAATTAGACTCAGCTATTTTTAATATTGATAAAAACCCAATTCAAAGTGTTGATTTAGTGGGAAATGCCTTGAAATTTGCTAATAATAAGACTCAAATTTCACAATCTTATGCAGTTTTAGGTGATGTTTATATGAACTTAAAACAATATGATTTAGCAGTAAGTAACTATAAAGTAGCGGTAGATAATTCTAAAAATACAGCCAATCAATTAAAACTTGCCAAAGCGTATTTATTGAATAAAGAATATCAAAATAGTGAAAGTCAGTACCATATTTTACTAAAAAAAACAGGTATAACTACCATTCAAAAAGTAGATATTTATGAAGGATTGGGTGATGTTTATTCAAAGTTAAATCAACATAAAAAAGCATTAAATCAATATCAAACAGGACTTACACTTGCCAAACGTATATCTAGTAATTCTAAAATTATTAGTTTGAATTCTAAAATTTCCAATGTACTTGAAGTTCAGGGAGAAACTGATAAAGCCGAAGATTATTTGTTGAGCTCTCAAATTTCGGCGATAAAAGAAAGTCCACAAAAAGCAGTAATTGAAAGTAAACGCGCTGCAGATTTTTATAGTAGAAATAAAGTGATTGACAAAGAAGTACAACTCCGTAAGGCGACATTAAAAAAATTAGAGGATTCTGATTTGGAGGTAGTTGTGGTTGAGGATATGACTTTAACCAAATCAAAAGCAAAATTAGACTTAGGGAATGCTTATTTAAAGCAGAAAAATTTTGAAGAAGCAATTCCATTACTCGAAGAAAGCGCTGCTGAAGCAGAAAGCACTTTTGATATTGAAACACAAAAAAATGCCATTCAAAAACTATCAGAGGCTTATGTGTCTCTCGGTGATGATGATAAGGCTTTAAGTAACTATAAAAAATATGTTGCTTTGGTAGGTCAACTTTATAAGCAAAAAGAAAATGAAATTAATGAAGCCGTAAGTTTAAGTAAAGATTTATCAGTAAAGCAAAATAGAATTACCAGTTTAGAAAAAGATAGAGAACTTTCTGAAAGTAAATTACAATTATATCAAACAGAAAAACAGCTAACGGTTGAAAATTATAAAAGACAAAAAAATATTATTTATTTCTTGATTTTAGGTGTATTGTTATTGCTTTTATCTCTTTTCTGGATGTTTAGAAGCAATAAACAACGCAAATTAGCTAATAATTTATTGGCATTAAAATCGTTGCGTACACAAATGAATCCTCATTTTATTTTTAATGCATTAAATTCGGTAAACAGTTTTATCGCTCAAAATGATGAACGTGCTGCCAATAGATATTTAACAGATTTTTCTACATTAATGCGTAGTGTTTTAGAAAATTCTGAAGAAGATTTTATACCTCTTGAAAAAGAAATAGAATTATTAGAATTGTATTTAAAATTAGAACATTCAAGGTTTAAAGATAAGTTTGATTACGAGCTTTTAGTTGATGATGCAATTGATTTAAACCAATTTCAAATTCCGCCAATGTTATTGCAACCTTATGTTGAAAATGCGGTATGGCATGGTTTGCGATATAAAAAAGAAAAAGGATTTTTAAAGGTGCAGTTGCT